>DPWF01000315.1 GCA_003526435.1 Chitinophagaceae bacterium
CTTCAATTGGAGCAAATGTTTTTGAAGCTCAGAATGCCGAGAGTAGAGCAGACTTCATTCACAAAATGAAAATTGCAGCCAAAGAAGCAAGTGAAACGCTTTATTGGCTGATCCTATGTGAACAAAGTCCGGCGTATTACTATGATGCAAATTTGAAAGAGTCATTAGATGAAATCATCCGAATTCTTTCAAAAATAATTGCCACATCAAAGTCTTACTGACTGTTTTAATTTTCAAATTTTCAAATTGTTACCATGGAACATTATACAATGAATCTGAATCTTAAAGTCTGGAGACAAAAGAATAGTGCTAGCAAGGGAGAGTTCAAAATGTATAGGGTGGAGAATATTTCTTCGGAAATGAGTTTTCTCGAGATGTTTGATGTGTTGAATGAGCAACTCATCCGTGATGGTGAAGATCCGGTTACTTTTGATCATGACTGCCGTGAAGGTATTTGTGGTGCCTGTTCTATGTATATCAATGGTAAACCACATGGTCCATGGCAGGCCAATACAACCTGTCAGCTCCACATGCGTGCCTTTAAAGACGGCGACACAGTTGTAGTAGAACCCTGGAGAGCCAATGCCTTCCCTGTGATCAAGGATTTGATGGTGGACCGTACTGCATTTGATCGTATCATCCAGGCTGGTGGTTATATCAGTGTAAACACCGGTAATGCGGTTGACGGTAACGCCTTGCCTATTGAAAAAGATAAAGCAGATGCTTCCTTCGCTGCGGCCATGTGTATTGGTTGTGGTGCCTGCGTAGCAGCCTGTAAAAATAGTTCGGCCATGTTATTTCTCAGTGCTAAAGTATCGCACCTGGCATTGTTACCACAGGGTGCTCCGGAGCGCAAATCGCGTGTAATGAATATGGTGGCCCAGATGGACAAAGAAGGTTTTGGTGCCTGTACCAATACCGGCGCCTGTGAAGCTACCTGTCCGAAAGAAATTTCTATCAGCAATATCGCCCGCCTGAATCAGGAGTATTTGATGGCGGGGCTTACAGCAGAATAAGCTGCAAGCCACAAGCTACAAGCTTTTTAAAGCATCCAGTTAAAGTTAACTGGATGCTTTGTTATTTAAAGTAATACACAATCGTGTAGCACAAATGCAAAGCTTGTGGCTTGCAGCTTGTCGTTTGAAACTCTCCCCCTATCTCTTCTTCAAAAACAACGCGCTAATCAAAGAAACCAGCAAGCCTACGGGTAAAATTTCTGCATAGGTCATCAGGGCATTGAAAAAAGGATTTTTATACATTTCGCCAAACTTGGCCATTTCTGCCGACTGTTTAGCCAGTTCAGCTTCAGTAGCACCTGCTGCTTTGGCTTTGGCCAATGTTTCTGTTGCATAAACTTCCGCAAAATCTGTAAAGAAATAGAAATACTCAATCAGCCAGGTCACCACATAAAAGCTGGAGCCAATGAGTGCAATCAGGAAGCCTATTTTAAAAGCTTTACCAAAACTGATCAGTCCACCGTTGTACTTGTCTCTAAAAGTTTTTACCCCTACAAAAATGAATATAAAGGCAAGGATCATGGAAGCATATCCATAGATCATTCCATTTTCAAACTCACCTGTTCTTTTGAAATACATGGTAGACAGTACCATCAGCGTGCTTACAATCAGTCCGGCAATAATGCCATTTACAAGAACTACTTTTTTCATGCGTGTTGTTTTTGGTTTTGATGAATGAAACGCAAAATCGTTACTGCAGGATTGTTCTTCCTCATACTTTCGGGTGATTTTGGTTTTATTAACCCATATTCACCCATAAGTATTGCTTTTTACGGTATCAGCCCCAGTCTTTTTGCCTTTTCAATTGCCTGTATCCTTTTTCCAACATCCAGTTTTTCAAATAAGCGGGCAAGGTGTGTTTTTACCGTATTCGGAGATACAAATAATTGTGCGGCTATTTCCTGGTTGCTGTAACCTCCTGCCATTAGCTGCAACACTTCCATTTCACGGCTACTGATACCCAGTTCATCTGCCATCTGTTGGTTTATTTCAAAAGGTAATGTGGCATCCCGGTAAATAATTTTTTCCATTATGGCTGTCTTCACTTTGGGACGGGTGAGTTTTTTGGATAACCAGATACCAAGCACCAAAAATACAACTGCAATAAAAACGGCGTACAGTTCAAAAGCGTGTTCATAGAGCAGGTATTTGAGTTCCATCCACCTCAATAAGGCGAGTAAGAGCGCCAGGCTGAATCCATACCAAACAAGTAATTGATATTTTTTGAACATCATAAATACGCTTCTTATCTAAGATAACAACTAAGTATGAAAGCGTACTACCTTTGCGGGGTGTCCAATACTTATTTTCAGTTTAAACAGTTTACCGTTCACCAGCAACAGGCTGCCATGAAAGTATGTACCGATGCCTGTTTATTCGGGGCCTGGGGAGCAAAGAAGATACAGGAAACCAATTTTGAGGACACAAGATTACTGGACATCGGAACCGGAACCGGATTACTTGCATTGATGCTGGCGCAACAATTTGAAGGCACCATCGATGCCATTGAAATAGATGCCGATGCAACACAACAGGCAACAGAAAATGTAAATGCATCGCCATGGAGCAATAGCATACACGTATATCACATGCCTCTCAGTGACCTGGATAAGACAGGATATCATTTTATTATTTCCAACCCACCCTTTTATGAACAGGATCTACGAAGCCCTCTACAGCAAAGAAATCTGGCACTGCACGATACAGGACTAACACTTGAAAGTCTCTGGGAAAATGTAAACAGATGTATGCATCCGGATGGTTTGTTTGCTGTACTCTTACCTTATCACCGGTTTGAAGATTGTTTACAGCATGCAGGTAAGAACGGTTTTTCTCTTCATGAAAAGGTATCGGTACATCAAACAGAAAAACATGGTCCGTTCAGGGTAATGCTTTTATTCGGGAGAAAAAAAACAGAAGCAGTTAGCCGTTCTGTCATCATCAAAAAAGAAGGAAATTATTCAGCGGAGTTTGTGGATTTGTTGAAGGATTATTATTTGTATTTGTGAAGGAAGTTTATTGCCACTGAGGGCACAGAAATACACTGAATCGTTTCTGTGCCCTCAGTGGCAATAAAATAATTAATGCGACGCATAATCCGACAGGTACTCAAAATGCGAAGTGAGTTTTCCATCACGCAGAATGGTTGCGCGATCCAGGGTATCGGTTCCTCCTTTCAGGATATCTTCCAACACATATTTTATTAGTTGTTCTCCAAAATATTTACTCGCATCACGTGGTAATTCATTGGGCAGGTTACCCACGGCCATTACGTCAACGCTTCCAGGTAAATATGGCAGAGTTTTTTCAACCCTGTTTTTATCAACTCCATATACCGGATCGTCAATGCTGGCATCTCCCAGGTTGCAGGGTACGCTTCCTCCCTTATCATCCGTAATGTCTGCAATGGTTTGTATACGGAAAGACGGATGCTTCATGTCATCCAACTCAAACAAACGGGGTATCTGCTGATCCCAGTAAATACCATTCATGAGAATATCGGTATGCGGGTAATATTGTTTAAAGACACATGTATATTCACCCGGATTTGCATGAAAATGATCGCGCTGGTAAGTACCTTCTTTTGCATGTCGGTACAAATCCGCTCCTTTCAGGTGCACATAAACAGGATAGCTGAAAGAGCGGCCCATGTATTCATCCGGTTCCACTTCCTGCACATCCATCAGGTTCATGATCTCCAGAATGCCGTGTGCCACACGACCGCTACCTGTAACAGCAATCTTGATATTGGGTAGTTTCAAGCCAAAATAGGTATGAATGAGTTCACGGTAATCTTTCACATCCACTACCCTGTTTAAATGATAAGTTCCCGTTCTGTTGCCATAACACATGATACCATTGTGTGCCCCTACGATTCCTGCAAAAAAACCAAAGCCAATGATGCGTTGTCCATCTTCATGTTCCAGGCATTCATAATCGATCAGTGTAATATTTTTATCGATCATGGCATGCATCAGCCCCCTGTTATAAGGTTGTTTCTTTTTGGTATGCGAGAAGAAGAGATAAGTTTTATTGGGAAGCAACATATCTACTGGCACTTCTTTAATACCCAGCAGTATGGAGCAGGCAGAGAGGTCATCCGTTAATTCAATACCCGCATCGGCATATTCCTGGTCGCTGAAACAGCGGTTAGGAGAGCGTTGAACCAGTATTTTACAACCTTCCACATGTTTTTGCAGCCACTTGCATTGACCCGGTGTAAGTGCCACCCGGTTATCTGCCGGAATTTTTCCCTCTCTGATAAGTCCGATAACAAGCATTCGAGTAATTTTGTGGAAAGATAGGGAGAAGTCCGAAAGTCGGTGAGTCCGGAAGTCAGAAGAGAAGCGTTTGCTGCTCATCTTTCTTCCAGTCTCTCTGTTCCCGGTCTTTCGGTCTTTCGGACTCCCGGACTAAAACACCATGACCCACTTCGAACTCTTCAACCTCCCGATAACGCTCAAAGTCGACACCAGCGGTTTGTCGAAAAAGTATTTTGAATTACAGCGCAAGTATCATCCCGACAGGTTTGGACAGTCCTCCGAAGCAGAACAGGAAGAAGCGTTGCAGGTTTCGGCACAGATCAACAAGGCGTTTAAAACACTGAAGGATCCCGATGAAACCATTAAATATGTGTTGCAGCTAAAAGGTTTACTGGAAGAGGAAGAAAAATACCAGCTTTCTCCCGATTTCCTGATGGAAGTAATGGAACTGAATGAGGAACTGGAAGAAGGAATGACCAATGCTGTTCAAGCTTAGATTGATCAACTAAAAAAAGATATCTATGCCACTGTGGAAACGATTATTACAAATTATCAGGAAGGTACTTCTACCGAAAAAGAGTTGCTGCAGGTGAAGGAATATTATTTTAAGAAAAAGTACTTAGATCGGATGGTGGAGAATTTGGAAATTTGAAAATCGGGAAATTTGATCTGCCTGAGGTGGATTGGAAATGGAATCTTGTATAAGCCATCAATAAAAAAGCAGTGAAAAATCACTGCTTTTTTGTGCCTAGAAAAGGATTTGCAATTCCTTGAATATTAGTAGTTTTCAAATAAGCTTGTCACTCACTTGTTAATCCCCCTGAATTTGTTCCAACTAGAATCCTACCCCGGATTCTTTAGGACATTTTGCCAATCGACTTTAACAATACAAAAATACTAAATATTGTATATAACTGATTTAGTCCAGAATATACTCATCAAATTTATTTTTTACAGCATAAACTATCAAGCCAGCTTTATTCTTCACACATAGCTTTTTCGCTAATTTGTTACTATAATCATCAATTGTACGAACGCTCAGAAACATACGTTCGGCAATTTCAGTATGAGTCATCTCCTTGCACAAATAAAACAATATCTTTTTATCGGTTTCTGTTAACTGTGATCCCTCATTGCGGTTAGAAACCTTTTGTCTTTGCAAATCCCGTAAAATATAAGGAGTTAAGTGTGATGGTAAAAACCACCCTACTTGATTAACTGTTTGCAAGCATTCAATTAATGTTTCGGCTGTAGCACCTTTACTAATAAAAGATCTTGCACCGGCTACGATCATTTCTGTAACTACTTGCTCGTCTGAACACATAGAAACGACGATAACCTTAACATCAGGAATATTATTATTGAACCATGACAGCGTTTCTTTACCATGGACCCTTAACAGATTTAAATCCATCAAAAGTAAATCAGGAACTATCCCCTGTTCAGCAAGTTTTATAGCATCACCTCCATCAGCTACATCAAAAATGACATCGCAATCAAGCTTACATTGAATCAACTCTTTGATACCTTGCCTAAAAAGTGCATGATCATCTACTATTCCGACTTTGAATTTCATATCAATTATTTACCAAACATTTTATAAAACAATCTGACCATCTTAGAATAATGCCCTTTTATACAATACCTCACCAAAATTTGGAATCTTTCGTAATCTTCTGTTTAATACCTTATCATAATCAGAGTAGGAGGTAAAACTTTCGCCTTCCAG
>DPWF01000170.1 GCA_003526435.1 Chitinophagaceae bacterium
TGGTGTTGAAATTAATTGCCACCGGGAGCACAGAAGGTCACGGAAAAATCTGTGTATCTCTGCGCCCTCAGTGCCAAAAAAAAAGAGCGTCTTATTCAGACGCTCTTTCAATATTCACCCTTAATCTGTTTTTTTCATGGCCACTCTATATAATACAAAGCCCATCAAAGCAAAGAATAAAGTTCCAAGCAGGAAGTAACCATTTTCAGAGAGCGCCGATACCAGTCCATGTTCCATACTGATATTTTGCAGGAATTTTTCACCGCCTGATGTTCCTGTAATAAAGGCAATGACTACTCCAGCCACTGCGCCGCCCGCAACAAGTCCTGTTGCAAATAAGCTGCCCTTACTCAGTTCCTCTTCTTCTGCACTCACTTCTTTTTTATCTTTTTTCTGTCTGCCTTCTACAATACCACGGATGGCACCACCGATAAAGATGGGTAAAGTAGTGGCCAATGGCAGATAAACACCAATGGCAAAACTGAGCGATTTGATGCCACAGAGTTCCATCACCACCGCGAGGAACATACCTACAATTACATATTGCCAGTCGAGGTTTTGTGAAAGAATTCCTTTAATCAGTGTAGCCATTAGTGTAGCCTGTGGTGCAGGATATTTTTCTGTACCAATGGCGTGATTGATTCCCTGCTGTACCATTTCGGTTGTAGGTTTGTCAAGAAATTTTACCGTTATACCAATAACGATGGATGATACAATAGCACCTACAAATAAAGCAATCTGCTGGTTACGTGGTGTGGCACCTACTATATAACCACTTTTTAAATCCTGAGAAGTGGCACCTGCATTGGCTGCAGCAATACAGATCATACCACCTACTACCAATACCAATGGTTCATATGCCTGACCCGACCAGCCTAGGCTTAAAAAGATCAGGCTGGTTCCCATTACAGTGGCAATGGTCATACCACTGATTGGGTTGTTGGAGGAACCAATCAATCCAACAATACGTGATGATACGGTTACAAACAAGGCCCCAAATAATACCACCAGTATACCAATCAATATTTTTTGCAGAAAACCATCGCCGGGTAAGTTGGGAATAACGGAAATGATGGCTATCAATGCCAGGCTTCCCAGACCAACAATTTTTAAACTGAGGTCCTTATCGGTACGCGCTACATTAATATTTTCTGCACCAGCACCTCCACGCAAAGAAGCCATGCTTCCTTTTACAGATTTTACAATTGTGGGTAATGTTTTAATCAGTGTAATGATACCACCTGCCGCTACTGTACCTGCACCCACCTGCCGCACATAAGCATAATAAATAGCAGCAGAATAATCGGCAAATGTGTGTGTTACAGGATCCCAGCCACCTTTGCCACCGGGCTTTGCAATATCTGCCAGATAACCCAGCTTGGCCAGTTGAATAGCAATGGCATCAGCAGGTACAAGGGTTGATAATAAAGGAATAAATACCAGCCAGCTCAATACACTACCAGCTACCAAGACACCTGCAATTCGAGGACCGATGATATAACCCACACCCAGGTATTCGGGTGTGATTTCACCACTTACTTTGGCTGAAGGGAAAAATTTATTGATCTGTTTTGTTGCATAAAAAGGTGTTTCAGCAATAATATGCATCACTTTTTGCAGCAGAGCATATACAAAGGCCACACCGAGACCCCAGAAAGCCGTTTTGGCAAAATCGCCGCCACGTTCACCAGCTTTTAGTACATCACCACAGGCTGTTCCTTCCGGGTATGGAAGGTTATCATGTTCATTTACAATGAGTGCTTTTCTGAGTGGTACCATTAATAAAGTACCCAGTAATCCACCTACAATCGCAAGAATAAGGATCGTGAGATAATTAAAGTATTCGGCACTGGAAGGCGATGAAAGGAATAAAAAACCTGGCAAAGTAAATGCCACACCCGCCGCAATACTTTCACCAGCAGAACCGGTTGTTTGAATGATATTGTTTTCGAGAATTGTTGTTTTCAAAAACTTCCTGCCCAATGTTATGGCAATAACTGCAATAGGTATGGAAGCTGATACAGTTAACCCCGCTTTCAACGCCAGATAAACAGTGGCGGCGCCAAAGATCACTCCAAAAAGACTACCTACCAGGATCGATTTCACGGTAAGCTCTTTCATATTTGTTTCGGGGGAAACAAAGGGTCTAAAGGTTTTTTGAGGTTGAGACATGAGTTGGTTTTTAGATGAAGCAAGCAATTTTTTCGGCGAACAAATAAAGGTTTACCGATAGTTTCCGATACTTTTAAATTTCAAAATACGATTTATGTCCGATATACAAAATGAGTTACAGAAAGGCAGGATGCCAAAATCGGTTCCTTATATCATTGGCAGTGAAATAGCGGAAAGATTTAGTTTTTATGGCTTGCGCTCCATCATGGTTACTTTTATGGCTGTAACCTTTTTCAATCCAACCCTCAACCCGGCACTTACCGCCGAAGCCGATGCAAAGGCCAATGAAATGTCGCACCTCTTTGTTACGCTGGCTTATTTTATGCCAATGGTTGGTGCTATTATGGCCGATTGGTTCTTTGGGAAATACCGGGTTATCTTACTTGTATCCATACTCTATACTTTTGGTCACCTGATTCTTTCTGTTTCCGGCGATAGTTATACAATCTTTAGTCTCGGACTCATTGTTATAGCCTGTTGTGCCGGCGGTATTAAATCATGTGTATCCGCCAATGTGGGCGACCAGTTCGACAAATCCAATGAACACCTGCTTTCCAAAGCATATGGTTGGTTCTATATGAGTATTAACCTGGGTGGCACACTCGCCCCGCTATTTATTCCGTTACTGAAAAAATATTATGGCCCTGAAATCGCTTTTGGTGTACCGGGTATATTGATGGCACTGGCTACCATTCTATTCTGGCTTGGACGAAAAAAATACGTTAGGGTTCCTCCGGCAGGGATCAAAAAAGAGAATTTTTTTTCCATCTCCATCTATGCATTAAGAAAATCATTTAGTCGCAAACCCGGCCAAAAAGTGTGGGAAGCTGTACAAGAAAAATATTCAGCAACATCTATTGATGGTATTAAAGCTGTGTACCGTGTATTGGCCGTATTTGCTTTTACCCCCATTTTCTGGGCACTTTGGGATCAAAACCTTTCTGAATGGGTTTTACAGGCTACCAGATTAGACCTGAGATTAACAGGCGACTTTTCCATTTTACCAGAGCAGATCAATTTTATCAATCCCCTGTTTTTAGTGTTGCTGATTCCTGTTTTCAACTCTTTTCTTTTCCCTTACCTGGAAAAAAAAGGCATCAAAGTAAGTCCTTTACGAAAAATAGGAGCCGGACTGGTCATCATTGGTCTATCCTTCACCATTATTGCATTTATTCAGGAAGGTATTGATGCAGGCGGAAAACCTTCTGTATGGTGGCAGATACTGGCTTATATTTTATTAGCGGCATCTGAGATTCTTGTTTCCGTTACCTGTCTTGAATACGCTTATACCCATTCTCCAAAATCCATGAAAAGTACCATGAGCGCTTTGTACCTGCTGGGTATTTCAGCCGGTAACCTGCTGGTTGGTTTGATTAATGGAAACATTGTAGACAAAGGCTTTTTCAGTCAATTTACCGGTGCACGATACTACTGGTTATTCCTGGGTATACTCGCCGTATCTTTTATTTTATTTCTTTTGGTAGCCAAACGTTTACCCGAAAAACGTTACGTTGGTGCCGAGGAAACTGAAAACTAATTTTTGTATGGGGGAGGCATTCACAAAAAAATGCCTCTCCTATGCTGAAAATCCTTCTTAGAGCCTACTTTCGCCACCTGAACCTCCTTACTATGAATATTCTTCTCCTCGGATCAGGTGGCCGCGAACACGCTTTGGCCTGGAAAATGACACAAAGTCACCATTGCGATGCCCTTTTTATTGCACCAGGTAATGCCGGAACCAGTGAATTTGGCACCAATCTTTCCATTTCAGTTAACGATTTTGAAGCCATTAAGCTGGCATGCATTGAACATAACATAGGTATGCTGGTGGTTGGACCAGAAGAACCATTGGTAAAAGGCGTATATGATTTTTTTGAGGCCGATCCCTTACTTCAAAAAATACTGGTAGTAGGTCCCTCTGCAAAAGCTGCACAACTGGAAGGAAGTAAAGCTTTCAGTAAAAAATTTATGCAGCGACAAAATATTCCAACTGCTGCCTATGCAGAATTTACAGCCGATAATTTTGAAGATGGGAAAAAATATATCACACAACATAGTTTACCTGTTGTGCTGAAAGCAGATGGATTGGCTGCCGGTAAAGGTGTAGTAATTGCAACCACACATGAAGAAGCATTGAAGACATTCGAAGAAATGATTCTTCATAAACAATTTGGTGAGGCGAGCAGTAAAGTAGTGATTGAAGAATTTTTACAGGGTATTGAAGTAAGTGTGTTTGTTTTAACCAATGGATCAGATTACCAGATCATTGGTCATGCAAAAGATTATAAAAGAATTGGCGAAGGCGATACCGGCTTAAACACAGGTGGCATGGGCTGCGTAAGCCCTGTGCCCTTTATGGATGAGCTGTTTATGCGTAAAGTAGAAGAGCGCATTATTGCTCCAACAGTAAAAGGTTTGGAGAAAGAAGAACTCATCTATCACGGTTTTATTTTCTTTGGTTTGATGAATGTAAATGGTGAGCCATTTGTGATTGAATACAATTGCAGAATGGGTGATCCTGAAACAGAAGTAGTGATGCCACGCTTGCAAACAGATCTGGTTGCATTGTTCGCTGCTATGGATAATGGAACTTTAGCTGATGCGAATATTACATACGATGAAAGATTTTGTGCAACAGTAATGGCAGTGAGTTGTGGTTATCCGGGTGATTATGAAAAAAACAAAATCATTCATGGACTTGGGCCGAACAACTCAAAGGAAGTGATCGTATTTCATGCAGGAACAAAACAGGATAGAAACAATGTTTTAACAAATGGTGGCAGGGTTTTAGCAGTAAGTGCGTACGGAAATAATATTGCTGATGCTGTTACAAAATCAAAAAATAAACTGGCTGAAATTTCGTTTGAAGGAATGTATTTCAGAAGAGATATCGGGTTTGAATTTGGAGAGTAGACGATAGCTTATAGACAATGGTCAATAGTTCAGGTTGTGATTTGAAAAACCAGCTACTGTGTACCATGGGCCATCAACCATCAACTATTCCTGAACCCCGCGAAAAATCAGTATTTTAGGCTTTGTTAATTCAAGTAATTTCATCCACCTTTGCAATCATTGATCAAGAAATAAAGCATTTTTAACATACAATGGGATTATTCAACTTTTTTACGCAGGAAATAGCCATGGATCTGGGTACTGCCAACACCCTGATTATCCATAATGATGAAGTAGTGGTAAATGAGCCATCGATTGTGGCCCTGAACCGTAACAATATGAAGGAAGTGCTTGCTGTGGGGAAGAAGGCCCTCATGATGCACGAAAAAACCCATGAAAGTATCCGTACCGTTCGTCCGCTGAAAGATGGGGTAATTGCCGATTTTAATGCTGCCGAGCTGATGATCAGGGAGTTAATCAAAATGATTTACCCCAAAAAACCCCTTTTTCCACCCAGTTGGAGAATGGTGATCTGTATTCCATCATCCATTACCGAAGTAGAAAAACGTGCCGTTAGAGATAGTGCCGAGCAGGCTGGAGCCAAAGAAGTATATATGATCCATGAACCCATGGCCGCGGC
>DPWF01000223.1:0-627 GCA_003526435.1 Chitinophagaceae bacterium
ATCCAGGAACATATGGTGAACCCGTTGAGTACAGGCGTGCGCTATCCGGGCGTATTTGTTGCTACTGATTGGGCTTATATCGCTTTTCTGCTGATTGGTATTGTCGGGTATTTCAAGGTTCCTTCTGTTGCAGGTTATATCGTGCATGCGGGTGGCGGTAATGCACTAATGGATAAAGTTACCCGGCTTACTGTTGGCTCAGCACGCACAGCAACCAGTGCAGCAACGGGAGGCATGTCAGGGGATGCTTATGGAGGAGCGGCTAATAAGATGAACAATGGGATGAGTGAAGCGGGTGCCAGCAATGGTTATTTCAAAGATAAAATCGGGGGTAAATAATATGTTTCAACCTACTCAAAATATTGATACCGCTTTTCGTGCGATGCGGATGGTAATGTTGGTGGTAATCGGCGGATGTCTTTGTATCAGTTTGTATGCTCTGTACCAAAATGTGCAATTGTCTGCAAGGATGCAGGATCGGGTGTATGTGCTTGCGAACGGCAAGGCAATGGAGGTGGTAGCCAGCAGTCGTACTGAAAATCTGGAAGTGGAGGCGCGCGATCATGTGGCGATGTTTCATCACTGGTTCTTTACGCTTGATCCCGATGAGCAGGCGATCACCACCAC
>DPWF01000223.1:638-4585 GCA_003526435.1 Chitinophagaceae bacterium
CCCTGTATATGGCGGATGGCTCCGCTAAAACCCAATATGATGACCTGGTAGAAACGGGTTATATCTCCGGTATTATTTCGGGTAATGTGAGTCAGCAAATACATATTGACAGTATCAGGGTTAATACAACTGCAGCACCTTACCAGTTTGCCTGTTATGCAAAAGTTCAGATACTTCGTTCCACCAGTCTTGTTACGCGATCCCTTGTTACGCAGGGCTATCTGCGCAATGTGAGCAGAACAGATCATAATCCGCATGGTCTTTTGATAGAAAAAAGGGAAGTAACAGAGAATAAAGATTTAAAAGTTGAAGTGCGATGAAAAAGCGAAGAACAATTCTCTTTTATGGTATGCTGCCTTTATTTGTGATACCCTTTATCAGTGGGTTTTTCTGGCTGATGGGTGGTGGCAGTCCGTCCGGTAAAGCGAATGCGGCAACTGGTTTAAATTTTAAGTTGCCATCGGCCAGGGTTGAAAAAGACAGCATGAGGAATAAACTTTCCTTTTATGAGCAGGCTGGTATGGATTCGCTAAAACGGGAAGAAGCCTTACGGAATGATCCGAATATTTTAAAAAGTCCCGAACCAGTTTCCGAAATGATATTTGAGGACTATACTCCTGCGAAGGTAAAATATTCTCCCCGAAAAACATCGGTGCCAGTTGATGAAACTGTTGAAGAGGCCATCTATCATCCGGTGAACCATTCAAAAAATGTTCTTGTACCTGATCCAGAACTAGAAGCCATCAATCAAACCATTGAAAAGTTAGCAGCCTTACAAAGGCCCGGTATCAGCGTGGAGAAAAAATCAGTGGTAAAGGAATCCGTATTTAGTGTCAGTGGGAAACCCATGCTGGACGAAAGTTATTTTGGTAAGCGCATGGTTTTACCGTCAAATGGTTTTTTAAGCGATCAGCCGGAAAATGAGTCCGTTCAACATTCATTTGGTGCGAGGGTTCCATTCAGACAGGTTTTACAATCCGGGTCGGCGATACAATTATTACTGAACCAGCCGCTCTATATAGCAGGTATAATCATTCCTTCCGGGCATTTATTGCACGGCATTGCTTCGATACAACATGAACGCTTACAGGTATTGATTCCCTCTATTCGTATTGACAAAAAAATATTGCCTGTTTCACTGTCGGTGTATGACCTGGATGGGATCGAAGGTATTTATATACCCGGATCAGCACCAAGGGAAATACTTAGA
The DNA here is from genome assembly GCA_003526435.1 of Chitinophagaceae bacterium. Classification (GTDB taxonomy): domain Bacteria; phylum Bacteroidota; class Bacteroidia; order Chitinophagales; family Chitinophagaceae; genus Sediminibacterium. The sequence goes on from DPWF01000223.1 coordinate 1,849, forward strand.
TCTGCAGCAGATCAATCTATTCAATCAGTCAATCTACTCTCACTTGATCCATCTATCAAGACACAGGCTGCCATGGCCGGAATCGGTGCGGCTAAAAACCTGTTATCCAGAAAAGTTAAAAACCTGCAGGTAACTGTTGAAGCCGGTTACCAGGTTTTATTGCGGGATACAAAAGAGCAATAGTTATGAGAAACGGAATTGTGGTGCTTTTGTTTTTTTTCTGTTTTGGCGCGAAGGCGCAGCAGGCTGACAGCGTCCGTTATATTGCTGTTTCGTCCAATAAAACGACGAGCGTGATATTCCCTTCCACCATTATTTCCATTGACCGGGGAAGTGAACGGATTGTTGTGCAAAAATCTATCCATAATATTCTGCGGGTAAAAGCTGATTCTGTTTTCACTGATACCACCAGTCTTACTGTGATCACTTCAGACGGAAAACTCTATGCATTTCTGGTTCATTTTTCTGTTGTGTCTTCTGATCTGACGATTCATTTAAGTAAGGGTGCGCAAATACATAAGGATACTTTTCTTCTGGCGTTGTCACAAAGGGTACAGCAGGCGAAAAATTTGTTGCATGGGATTGGGAATACGGAAGGGGGCGTGCGCGCTTCTATGCTGGGGATCTATACAACGGGTGAACTGATCATTTGTAAACTGAAGCTGGAAAACAATTCTTCTCTTTCTTATGAAATAGGCGGTGTACGTGTTTACTCAAAGGAGCGTGTTACTGCCAAGCGCCGATCGTCCCAGGAGCGGGTCGTGGAGCCACTACTGTCCCTTTCCCAGCAAACCATTGTGCGGGAAAAGGGTGTGCTTGTCTTTACACTTATCATTCCCAAACCGTCACTGACCAACGCAAGGTCGCTTCGAATTGATATTGCTGAAAAGGATGGTGAAAGAAATCATTCGCTCTCCATCGTCAACAGGTACCTGGTGAATGCCATTCTGATTCATTAAAATAATTTCCATGCACATTCAATTCAGTGAGTTGCCAGCAGTGGTGAATACTTTGCAACGTTTTGCGGAGGAGGGTAAAGCATTTGTAGCCATTCACCTGAATGTCGATCAACTCTCCGTGGCTGATTTGCATGCTTTCAAACTCAGAGAGGAGGGGCTCAATTTTGTCGAGTTCAATGAAACGCAATCAAAGGAAGTATTCCTGTTTCCAACTGCTGCTGTTCATGATATGATTCAGGAATTTGCTCGGCAAAGACTGGTCATGAATCCTAATGCAACAAGTACATTTTTAGCATTAAGGGATCAGTATGAAATCAATCTTCGTGAACGGATGGGTGATGCTTTTAATCAATTTGTGTATGAACTCGATAAGGTTGACTGGAACCGCATTGATTACAAAAGAGGGCGACAGGAATTTGATACTATCGAATCAAAAATCGCCTATAACAGGATTGACTGGCTCATTGACCAGCTCTCTCTTTTTTGTCTTACCCATCTTTCAGGCAAAGAAATTATGGCAGATATATTATACGGTTATTGGCATCATACGCCTATGGAGATGCATATGAACCCTGTCCTCACCGGGCAATATGCTGCCGATCAAATAAAAGCATACAAGACATTGCCGGAAGAAAGTACTGCGACACTCAAAGAAAAAGAGGGGGATTCCTATTTACAAATTAATAACAAACAAAACAATACAAACATGAACGCAGAAAATTTGGAATACCTGCAAAAGCAAATGCTTTATTCAGGTTTTGGGGAGGGTTTGAACGCTCAACTGGAAAAGAAACTGAAAGAGGGGCATCCTGATTTTCAGATACAGGCCAGCCATGAGTTTGGGCGTGATACAATGGAAGCTGTACTTTATTTTTCCCGGTCGAAGCAGGATGGAAGCGATAAGTATTTCTTCAATAAATATGATGCTACACTAAATAATGACCATGGCAAGTTTCAACAAACTTTTTTTATCAATAACAAAGGGCAGAGCATCACATTCCGGGAGGCCTGTAATCTGCTGAACGGCAGAAGTGTGTACAAGGAGTTAACGCCCAAGGAGGGCGCGCGCTACAAGGCCTGGGTTAAACTGGATTTCAGCAAGCGAGATGAATTCAACAATGCCAAGCTGAATATTTTCAATGAAAAGTATGGCTTTGATTTAAAGGAGGCACTGTCGCGCATTCCACTTAAAGAACTGGGCGACCCTGATAAAATGGCGACACTCTTTACTTCCTTACAGCGAGGTGATATGGTACAGGCTACCATGGTGAAACCAGAAAAAGAAATGGCTGTGCAAATTGCTGCTGATCCCAAGTTTAAAACGATCCGGATGTTTGATAAAGAAGGTACAAAGTTGTACGTGCCGGCACCTAAACAGGAAGTGCAGTATGGAAAGGCTCCTGTGGACGAGAAGCGTGTGGAACAGGGGGCAGTGCTGGAAGTGGGTGAACCGCTGAACGCGGGTTACCAACAAAAAAACGACAAAGGCCTTCCACTATCCGAAAATAATGGATCAAAAGCTAAGCGCCACAACCGAGGTGAAGTTCAACCCAGGCAAGGAGTTAAACTCAATAAAAACAGAACCGGTAAGAGTAAATCAAGAAATATTGGATAAAAGGAAGTGCTATGAATCGTAAAAATATGGACATGCTTGCCGGAAGGCTTCGGCAGCTTGGGTTTTCAGAAGACATTCAATACAGGTTACTGGCCAATGTTTGTTTTGCGCCCGCACATTTTGAAATAGAACATCAAATGTTGGTTGGAGCAGATAGATGCAA
>DPWF01000126.1:0-2967 GCA_003526435.1 Chitinophagaceae bacterium
TATCTCCCGATGACAGGTGGATATCATTTATTGATCTGCATGAAGTATATGTTGCTTCATTTCCATTAACAGGTAAAACAGTAGATATCAGCGCCAATACCAAAGACTTTCACGTTCGTATTGTTTCAAAAGATGCAGGTATAAACCTGCATTGGTCGGCCGATAGTAAAACACTGTATTACACTTTAGGTAACCAGTATTTCAGCATACCGCTGCAGGACAGGTTTGGATTTGTTGCCAATAAATCTGAAGCTGATTTTAAAGTGCCGGAAAAAGGAATTGATATCCAGGTAGAAGTATCAGCCGACAAACCAACAGGTATGATTGCTTTCACCAATGCTACGATCATTACCATGAAAGCTGATGAAGTAATTACCGGAGGAACCATACTGGTAGAAAATAATATCATCAAACAAATTGGGAAAGCTGCTGCTGTAAAAGTACCCGCTGGTGCTAAAGTGATTGATTGTAAAGGCAAAACTATCATGCCCGGTTTTATTGATGCCCATGCGCACGGGAGCCATTTCCGTTCCGGTATGTCGCCGCAAAAACACTGGCCCTACTATACCAATATGGCATATGGTGTAACGGCCATGCACGACCCTTCAGCCAATAGTGAAATGGTGTTTGCACAAAGCGAAATGGTAAAAGCAGGAGCTATGACCGGTCCGCGTGTATTCTCTACAGGAACCATTTTATATGGTGCGGATGGTGATATGAAAGCCGTGGTTAATTCAATTGATGATGCCCGTAGTGCCTTACGCAGAACAAAAGCATTCGGAGCATTCTCTGTAAAAAGCTACAACCAACCTCGTCGCGAACAAAGACAAATGATTATACAGGCTGCAAGAGAGTTGGGAATGGAAGTAGTACCCGAAGGCGGTTCTTTCTTCTTTCATAATATGACGATGGTAATGGATGGACACACAACCATTGAACATAATATTCCTGTTGCACCTCTGTACAGTGATGTGATTAATCTTTGGAAAGAATCCAAAACAGCCTACACACCAACACTTATTGTAAACTATGCAGGTGTAAGTGGTGAATATTACTGGTACCAGCATACCAATGTATGGGAGAAAGAAAGACTGCTCCGTTTTACACCACGTACTGTGATTGATACCCGCAGCAGACATAGAACCATGTTGCCGGAGGAAGAGTATAAAAATGGACATATACTGACGTCTGAAAGTGCAAAAAAACTCAACGACAATGGTGTGAATGTAAACATCGGTGCACATGGACAGATACAGGGTATTGGTGTGCATTGGGAAATATGGATGATGCAACAGGGAGGTATGAGTAACCTGCAGGCTTTGAAAACTGCTACCATTAATCCCGCACAAAGTCTTGGATTGGATAAATGGATTGGTTCACTTGAAGTAGGTAAACTGGCCGATATGATTGTATTGGATAAAAGTCCACTGGAAAATATCCGCAACACTGAATCGGTTAAATACACCATGGTGAACGGAAGATTATATGATGCCGACAGTATGAATGAAATAGGTAATACAAATAAACCCAGAACCAAATTTTATTGGGAGCAGATTAAAAACGCAGCAGCATTCAGTTTCCCCTGGGCAACGGAAGCAACTACTGAAACAGAAACCTGTTCCTGTGGCAAACACTAATATTCTTTGATATTCTATGCCTTCAGTGGCAATTGATAAAACATGAAAAGATCTATTTTTTATATCGTATTTACATTCCTCACAGTTTTTGTAAAAGCACAGTCCGGACAAGAACTGTTTTGGAGCGAACTAAAAAAACTCTGTGGTAAAACATTCGAAGGCAAAGTGGTAACGGCACCACCCAACGACACTGCTTTTGCCAATAAAAAATTACAGATGCACGTGAGGGCTTGTGAAGAAGAAAAAATTCGTATTCCTTTTCATGTGGGTACGAATTATTCCCGTACATGGGTACTGACAAAAAAAGCAGATCGGATTCTTCTGAAACATGATCACCGACACCAAGATGGCAATCCGGATAAAGTTACCATGTATGGTGGCTTATCGACCAACAGCGGAACAAGTAGTATGCAGGTGTTTCCGGCAGATCAGGAAACGGTGAATCTTTTGCCAAGAGCGGCAAATAATGTGTGGTGGATCAACCTGGTACCGGGCAAATCTTTTACGTATAACCTGAGAGTCATTGGTTCAGACCGGCAATTCAGTATTGAATTCGACTTGACTAGAGAAATACAAACAGCACCAGCACCCTGGGGCTGGAAGGATTAAAAGAAAAGGTCTTGTTTACTAACAAGACCTTTTCTTTTTTAGATCAGTTCAACTGTATAGTTGATGGGACAATGTTTTCCCAGCATGGCAGAAATGCCACAATATTTTTCGTGTGATAAACTCACGGCCCTGTTCAGTTTGTCAATGTTATCGGCAGAAATATCTGAGCGATATACCATATCAATAAACTTGAAAACTTTTGGATGATCATCTGTCTGTTCTGCAGATGCTTCAATTTCCAGTTTGGTAAAAGGGACTTTCATTTTATGGAGAATATCAACCACATCAATACCACTGCAACCACATAAAGAACCCAGTAACATTTTTTTTGGATTCATGCCAGTTCCCGAACCACCATTCTCTACTGTTGTATCAATACGTACTGTCTGACCTGTATCTGCTGTAACATCAAATGCTAATGTCTGCACCCAACTCGTTGTAACTTTCATTGTATTCTTTTTCTTTTTAAAATATTTATCCGGACTTTCCGACTTAATATCTTTCGGACTCCTTTTATTTCATCAGTCTTCCTGCAACTACATCCCAGTTTACCACATTCCACCAGCTATTGATATAATCTGGTCTCCTGTTCTGGTACTTAAGATAGTACGCATGTTCCCAAACATCAAGACCCAGTAAGGGTTTGCCCCATGTTTCGCTTACATCCATTAAAGGATTATCCTGATTAGGGGTAGATACAATAGAGAGTGCATTATCACTG
>DPWF01000126.1:2992-3240 GCA_003526435.1 Chitinophagaceae bacterium
ATGAGCCATGCCCACCCACTTCCAAAACGTGCTTTGGCAGCATCGGCAAATTGTGTTTTGAATGCATCGAATGAACCAAATGCCTGGATGATGGAATTACCTAGTTGTCCGGAAGGAGTAGCTGATCCTCCTGGTTTCATCGTTTGCCAGAACATTTCGTGGTTATAGTGTCCGCCCGCATTGTTCCGCATTTTTGCAGAATATTTGGAAATGTTGCGTAACACTGATTCCAGTGTTTTACTGCTGGT
>DPWF01000094.1:0-2592 GCA_003526435.1 Chitinophagaceae bacterium
AAAGGAAGCCTGAAAGCCGTGTTTCGCAGTCCGTCTGCCGTTATTTTCAGCATTGCCTTTCCCTTAATTTTCATTCTTGTTTTTGGATTTATAGGAGGAGGGAGCAGGGTATCACTCAGTATTGCTTTTGCGGCAGAAACTGATACACTCAATCCTATTTATCCCGCATTGAAAAATATTGCTGGTATTCGCATCATTGAAAAATCTGGCCGTGCCTTAAAAGAAGACCTGGAAAAAGGAAGGGTAACAGCAATCATTGATATCCGAAAATCGGGCATTGAAAATCCACCTTATGCCATTCATATCTCCAGTTCGGAGGCGGTGAACCCACAGAACCTGCAGGTATTACAATCGATATTAAATGCTGTTATTGCAGGCATCAACCAACAGACATACAGTAATACGCCCACCATTGCCATGGTAAACAGTCGTATTGAAAAAATTCCGGGACGTATATACCGAACCATTGATTTTATTTTACCCGGACAATTGGGTTTTTCTTTATTGAGTGCAGGTGTCTTTGGTGTGGCCTTCCTGTTTTTCAATCTTCGTCAGCAATTGGTACTGAAGCGTTTTTATGCCACACCCATCCGCAGGCCATATATTGTATTGGGAGAAGCATTGAGCCGGGTAATATTTCAGATGATGACGGCCATCATAATCATTGGCGTAGGGCATTATGCATTTAAGTTTACATTGGTAAATGGTGTAGAAACTTTTCTCACCATCATGTTGCTGAGTTTTATTGCCCTGATATTGTTTATGGGTTTTGGTTTTATTGTAAGCAGCCTGGCTAAAAATGAAAGCAGTATTCCTCCATTGGCCAACCTCATTACATTACCACAGTTTTTACTGGCAGGAACATTCTTTTCCATCGATGCTTTTCCATCCTGGTTGCAGCCATTGTGTAGAATATTACCACTCACGCATTTCAATAATGCCATGCGTAATATTGCGTTTGAAGGCGCAGCCCTGTCGGCCTGTGGAAAAGAATTAATGATATTAGGTGCATGGACGGTAGTGGTTTATGCAGTAGCTTTTAAAACCTTTAAATGGGAATAGTATGAAGTTGCTGAAACTTGCAGCGATCAGTCTGGTCTGTTTATTTGCGCTGGCTACGGCCATCGGGGCTTTATTGCCTTCAAAAGTATTGGTGTCAAGGGCCGTGAACATACAGGCACCTGCTGCAAAAATCCAGACCCAATTAAGCGATATCCGGCAGTGGAAGAATTGGGTGGAAGGAATGAATGACGGATCTGTACATATTAATTCATCCAGTGAAGCGGTAATCGGGAAAAGTAAAGTGAAAATAATACAAGTGAGCGACACCATGATCATAAGTGAGTGGATCAGCCCACAACATAAAAAACAGGTGAGTACTATACAGCTTATCCATCAGCCACAGCAAAACCTTACTATCGTTCAATGGCAGTTTGAGCAGTCTGTAGGCTGGCTGCCCTGGGAAAAGCTCGGAACCATGATGAACGATAAAATACTTGGTCCCATGATGGAGAAGAATCTCGAAAAGCTTCGCCAGTTTATAGAGGCGCAAACAGGCAATTTGTAGAGTTTTTTTGCCATTTTATCCCCATTTTTTAAAATAATATTGCGGTTATTTGCAGTTTTAAAAAAATAATTGCAGTTTTATACCAGTATTACAACTAATGTTTGTTAGTTTAGGTGAACGTTAGATTCAGTTTTGACAACTTCTTATAGGGTATATGGGAGTTGTTGGTTGTTAAATGAAAAAAGCCATCCGCCTCAGGCGGATGGCTTTATCATTTTTAAGCCATTATTTATTCTTCATCATCAGATGATCAACAACGCATCACCATAACTGAAGAAGCGGTACTTGTCTTTAATAGCTTTCTTATAAGCTTCCATAGCCAGATCGTAACCGGCAAAAGCACAGGTCATGATCAGTAGACTGGTTTTAGGCAGGTGGAAATTGGTAACCAGACTATCGGCCACATTAAAATTATAAGGTGGGTGAATAAAATGGTTGGTCCAGCCTTCACTGGGCTTCAGCAATTTCTGCGCTGTAAAACTGCTTTCCATGGCACGCATGGTAGTGGTGCCGATAGAACAGATGCGGTGACCGCCTTCCTTCGCTTTATTTACAATTTTGCAGGCCTCTTCTGAGATAGCATAATATTCAGCATCCATTTTGTGTTTGCTCAGGTCCTCCACTTCAATCGGGCGGAAAGTACCTAAACCGGTATGCAATGTTACTTCTGCAAAACGAATACCCAGTATTTCGCAACGTTTGATCAGCTCTTTACTGAAGTGCAAACCTGCAGTGGGAGCAGCAACGGCACCTTCATGTTTTGCGTAAACAGTCTGGTAACGCTCTTTGTCTTCCTCATCGGGTTTGCGTTTGATGTATTTGGGAAGGGGTGTTTCACCCAGAAATTCGAGCATTTTTTTGAAGCTCTCATCATCATCATCCCATAAAAAACGGATGGTACGACCACGGCTGGTGGTATTGTCAATGACTTCTGCAACCAGTTCCTCGTTGTCGCCAAAATAGAGCTTGTTACCTACACGGATTTTTCTTGCGGGATCAACAATAACATCCCACAAACGATTGGG
>DPWF01000094.1:2622-10036 GCA_003526435.1 Chitinophagaceae bacterium
CAACAAAAACACTTCAATCTTGGCACCTGTTTTTTCTTTCCTGCCATACATACGGGCCGGAAATACTTTGGTGTTATTTACGACAAACACATCTTTATCATCGTAATATTCCAGGATATCACGAAAATGTTTGTTTTCCATGTGACCGCTTTTACGGTCAACCACCATCAGTCGACTGTCTTCTCTTCTTTTGGTAGGGTTTTGTGCAATGAGGTTAAGGGGTAAATCGAACTTAAATTGAGATAATTTCATGTTACGGCATGATTTTTTATGAAGTCGGCAAAGGTACTGATTTTTTGCCGTTTTTGGTGCAAGTAAAAGATAAACCGGCTTTAACCGGCACTTATACCCGGAATGGCATCAATCAATTGCCGGGTATATTCGGTCTGGGGTTGATGATAAACAGTTTCTGCAGGTCCACTCTCAACAATCTTTCCTGCACGCATTACCATAATCCGGTCGCTGATATATTTAACCACAGACAGATCGTGTGAAATAAAGATGGCTGTAAATGAAAAAGCCTTTTTCAGGTCATTTAGCAAATTCAATACCTGCGCCTGCACACTCACGTCCAAAGCCGAAACACTTTCATCACAAACAATAAATGAAGGCTCCAATGCCAGCGCACGCGCAATCACAATTCTTTGTCTTTGACCGCCACTGAATTCATGTGGATAGCGATGATAATGACTGGCGCCTAATTGTACTTTTTCAAGCAAATCAATGACACGCTCCTTTTTTTCCTTCACACTTTTTACCAATCCATGTACCTGCAAAGGCTCACCAATAGCTTCCCCAATGCTGATGCGGGGATTGAGGGAGGAATAGGGGTCCTGAAAAATCAACTGCATATCCCGGCGAAAAGGCATTCTTTGTTTGGCTGTAGCATTTGTCAGATCATGCCCCTTGAAATGGATGGAGCCGGCAGTTACAGGATTAAGTCCAAGTATCGTTCTTCCAATCGTAGTTTTTCCGCAACCCGATTCACCTACCAGACCCAGAGTTTCACCTTCATGAACCGTAAAACTTACTTTGTCTACCGCTTTCATGTACTCAACAGGTTTCCCCAAAAAATTTCTCTTGACAGGATACCACACACAGAGGTCTTTTACTTCAAGTATGGGCTGATTGATGACGGATGAAACGCTCGGAACAACTGTAGGAACAGGATTGTTCCGTTTTTTTTCTTCAAGATTATCATCCATAAAATCGCTGACCACTGGTAATCTTTCTCCTTTCGGATGTAAGATAGGTCTGCAAGCGAGCAGGGCCTTTGTATAGGGATGTGTAGGTTGTTGAAAAATCTGCTGCACATTTCCTTCTTCGAGTAATTTACCACGGTATAAAACGGCTACACGATCGGCTATTTCTGCAACAACGCCCAGGTCATGTGTAATAAAAATAACAGCCATCCGGTGATGTAACTGTAATTCTTTTATCAGTAGCAGTATGTTTTGCTGAACCGTAACATCAAGCGCAGTGGTAGGTTCATCACAAATAAGCAGAGACGGATTACAACTCATGGCCATGGCAATCATCACCCTTTGTTTTTGTCCGCCACTGAGTTGATGGGGATACCTTGATCCTATTTTTTCAGGAAGAGGTAATTGCACTTGCCTGAATAGTTCCACTACTTTTTCCCGGATCGCTTTTTCATCCAGCTTAAAGTGACTGCGAATGGCTTCTGCTACCTGGTCGCCACAGGTAAAAACCGGGTTTAGTGCAGTCATAGGCTCCTGAAAAATCATGGCAATTTTATGTCCGCGTAATTGTTCTAACTGTTCTTCTGGTACCGTTAAAAGATTGGTGGCATGTTCTCCATTATAAAAAACAATTTCACCTGATGGATAAGAAATATTTGTACCCGAAAGGAGACGTAATATGGAGAGTGCAGTCACTGATTTCCCGGATCCTGATTCTCCCACAATGGCCAGTATTTCACCCGTGCGTAGCTCAAGGTTCAGGTGGTCAACAGCCCGCTGGTTACCGGAAGAGGATGTAAAATCTACACAAAGATCGCGGATCGATAAAACAGGTGCTGACATAGACAGTCACAATATAAGTTTGATTTGTGGAATCTGCCTGCATACCGGAGGAAAATCAGGCGGAGCTGTGAATAGATTATTTTACTGTGCGCTGGCATTTATTGAGCGGCTTTCACCTAATTTTGCGCCAAACAGTTGTTAGTTTGGCAAGTGCGACCGGAAACTGTAAAAAACCGATCATGATTCGAAAAGCCTGGTGGAAGATATTATCCTTTCTGTTATTAATGTATGTCTGCTCCTATGGTTTTCTGGTAGAAGTACCAAAACTGGATGACAGGTTACAGGAATCGATCCGTAATTTCTTTTTTCATGTACCCATGTGGTTTGCCATGATGATCCTTCTGGGGGTGTCAGTGGTATATGCCATAAAATACCTGCGTAACAGTAAACCCATTCACGATCATTATTCAGTGGCCTTTGCCGTTACAGGTACCATTTTTGGTTTTCTTGGTTTGTCAACAGGAGCTATCTGGGCCAATTACCAGTGGGGTAGCCCATGGAGCGGAGATCCCAAACAGAATGGTGCGGCCATTGCAATGCTCATCTACCTGGCATATTTTGTATTACGTGGAAGTATGAATGAAGAAGAGAAGAAAGCAAGAATAGGAGCCGTGTACAATATTTTCGCTTTTTTCATGCTCTTTCCAACACTCTGGATATTACCCCGTTTAACCGAATCATTACATCCGGGTGGAGAAGGCAGTGAAGGTAATCCGGGTTTGAATGGAAAGGATATGGATTCAAACATGCGGATGGTATTTTATCCGGCTGTAATTGGATGGACATTATTAGGCGTATGGATCAGCACTTTGCGGATTCGTTACGATATCATTAAAGAACAAAGATTAACCCATGAATAAGTTGCTGCCAAGAATAACCTGTACACTGTTTGCATTATTCCTTACTACACTGGTTTCGGCACAGAACACCGGCGGAGAAACAGATGTAATGAGAAGCAATGGCAAAATTTATGTAGTCATGGCTGTAGTCATTACCATTGTTGCTGCACTTTTTATTTATGTGGCAAGCCTCGACCGTAAAATCAGTAAACTGGAGAAAGGCAGATAAACCATGGTCTATGCACTATGGTCTATCTGCTACACAATAAACGTCAAAAACAAAAACGATTAGCTCATGTCAGAACACAAACCGTATAGCTTCTTTCATAGTGTTGAGAGAAGTTTTGATAAAGCGGCCAAATTTACAAAATGGGAGAAGGGTTTGCTTGAACAGATCAAAGCCTGTAACAGTATTTACAGCATGCGATTCCCCGTTAAAATGGATGATGGCCGTATAGAAGTTATTGAAGCATACCGTGTGCAGCATTCGCAGCATAAATCGCCCTGTAAAGGTGGTATCCGTTTCAGTGATGAAGTGAACCAGGATGAAGTGATGGCGCTGGCTTCACTCATGACATACAAATGCGCTATTGTGAATGTGCCATTTGGTGGTGGTAAAGGTGGTATCAAAATCAATCCACGTAACCATAGTGCATATGAACTGGAAAAAATAACCCGTCGTTATACGGCAGAACTGGTAAAGAAAAATTTTATCGGACCTGGTATCGACGTTCCTGCACCTGATTATGGTACCGGCGAGCGCGAGATGGCATGGATTGTAGATACATATGCTTCCTTAAAACCGGGCGAAATTGATGCCGCCGGTTGTGTAACCGGTAAACCTGTTACACAGGGTGGTGTTCGTGGAAGAAAAGAAGCAACCGGACTGGGCGTTTTCTTTGGTATCCGCGAAGTATGCAATATGCCAGATGTAATGAAAAAACTTGGGTTAACCGTAGGTGTGGAAGGTAAAACCGTAGTAGTACAGGGTCTGGGTAATGTGGGATACCATTCTGCTAAATTTTTCCGTGAAGCCGGTTCAAAAGTGGTGGCCATTGCAGAATATGAGGGTGCCATTTTCAACGCAAATGGATTGAATGAAGAAGAAGTGTTCCAGTACAGAAAGAAAACGGGCTCAATCCTGAATTTTCCCGGTGCAACCATCCTGGCTAAAAGCACAGATGCACTGGAACTGGAATGTGATATCCTGATTCCTGCTGCACTCGAAAATGTAATCAACGGCGAAAATGCTCCACGTGTAAAAGCAAAGATCATTGGAGAAGCTGCTAACGGACCTTTGACTCCTGAAGCAGATGAAATATTTTCAGCAAAAGGAATACTGGTAGTACCTGATATGTACCTGAATGCAGGTGGTGTAACCGTATCTTATTTCGAGTGGTTGAAAAACCTGAGCCATGTTCGCTATGGCCGTATGGAAAAACGTTTCACCGAAAACATGAACAATCATATACTCGGACAGATAGAAGAGTTAACCGGAAAACAGGTAACCGATAAGGAACGTTCATTTATTCTGCACGGACCTGAAGAAGTGGATCTGGTACATAGTGGTCTGGAAGAAACCATGATTACTGCAACACGCGAGATCATGGAGATTTGGAAAAGCAATCCTGAAATTCCTGATATGCGTACCGCAGCGTATGTATGTGCCATCAATAAAGTAGGTACATCTTATGCTGAGCTGGGTATTTTCCCATAATAGTCCGGAAGAATGAAAGTCGGGAAGTCCGGAAAAAGATAAAAGAAAAGGGAAGCTATGCTTCCCTTTTCTTTTATCAATCAGTTATGGTAGGTAGTCTGGAATTGAATCAAGGTAAATGATCTCTTTCTCTTTGGTTGCCCAGCCTTTTGTTTCATTGCCGTTGGTGATGATGATATAACTGGCCTGTAAAGCAGACTGGTATCTTAACAACTGGTGAAATACAGCTTCTTCAACAGGTATACCCATCTCTTTGCATTCTATCAACAACCAGGGCAGGTCGTTTTTGTAAACGAGAATATCAAAACGTTTTTTCAGTTCACCCACCATAATCTCTTTTTCAACAGCAATCAGTGAAGCAGGGTACTGTTTTACCTGTAACAGGTATTGCAGGAAGTTTTGACGCACCCATTCTTCCGGGGTAAGGCGTATCCATTTTTTACGTAAAGGATCAAAAATATGTTCCTTGCCATCTTTCATTTCTATTTTAAAAGGATAGGAAGGGTAGGCAATTTTGATCATAATGCTTGCAGGTGGAATTGATTTTTTGTATTTTAGCCAATTAACTTGTTCAAAGATACCGAGCAAGCACACCAAAATAGTTATGTATGAAGACGAAAGCAGAAATTGTGAACAACTGGTTACCACGTTATACCGGTGAGAAACTGGAGAATTTTGGCAAATACATTTTGCTGACCAATTTCAGCAACTATGTAACCATGTTTGCCAAATGGAACAAGGTGAAAGTGGTGGGAACCGACAGACCCATGCAATGTGCCACTGCCAATGGAATTACCATTATTAATTTTGGTATGGGTAGTCCGGGAGCCGCTACTATCATGGATCTGCTGACGGCCATTGCTCCCGAAGCCGTTTTGTTCCTCGGGAAATGCGGAGGTTTAAAAAGAAGAAACAAATTAGGAGACCTGATATTGCCCATTGCTGCCATCAGGGGAGAAGGTACATCCAACGATTATTTTCCACCCGAAGTGCCGGCCATGCCTGCATTCGCACTGCAAAAAGCCATTTCTACCACCATTCGTGATTATAAAGTTGATTACTGGACAGGTACAGTTTACACCACCAACCGCCGGGTTTGGGAACATGATGATGAGTTTAAAGCCTATCTCACCAAAGTGCGTGCTTATGCCATCGATATGGAAACAGCAACCATCTTCACTGTAGGTTTCTTCAACAAAATACCAACCGGAGCATTATTGCTTGTAAGTGACCAGCCCATGATTCCGGATGGCGTAAAAACAGAAGCCAGCGACAAAAAAGTTACGGCCGATTACGTAGAAAGACACTTGAAAATAGGTATCGACTCACTCAAGCAGCTTATCAACAAGGGACAAACAGTAAGGCACCTCAGGTTTTAATGGCTGAAATCAGACATCAGACATTCACTTTAGTCTTTCCACAAAAAAGGAAACAATATCACTGCCAGGGCTACAACAAGTATATCAAGTCCAACGAGCATCAGTACCATTTGCCACCAGCCGGCCTGAATAACATCGGAGAAACCTGTACCTGAAATCTTCATCAGCAATAATAACTGAGGAATAATCAGCGGGAACCCCATTATGGCCATCATGGCCGATTGTTGTTGTGCTTTTGCAGCGATGGCAGCCAGAAACGTAAACACTAAACTCAGACTAATACCTCCCAGACAGGCAATAGCGGTAAACTTCAGAAAATTTTGTAAAGGGTTTCCGAGCAGGAGCGAAAATACAAGCAGACTGAGTAAACTCATCACCAGCATCAGGAGCAGGTTAAATATGAGTTTGGCTAATACAAAATCGACCGGTCCAGCAATAGAATAAAAATATAACATCCTGCCACGTCCTTCGGCAAGAAAACTTTTGGCCACCGCATTCACGCAAACAAAAAGCTGAATCACCCAGAATAAGCCGTTCCATACGGCATCATCTGGTTGCCCCATAGACAGATACACGACAAAAATGGTAGATGCAACATACAGGAGTATGCCATACAAGGTATATTGCTGGCGCATTTCCAGCAACAGGTCCTTTTTAACAAGGGCAAGTATGGTGCTGTTATTTTTCATGAAAACATTTACGGCAACGTGGTTCGTAGGTTTCTTTTTCTCCCAGCAACACTTGTCCGTCACCTTCCACTTTACGGAAAGAAACATTGGCAATATTGCCACATTTCATACAGATAGCGTGCAGTTTGGTGATATAATCGGCAATCGCCAGTAAATTGGGCATTTGTCCGAAAGGCCTGCCCATGTAATCCATATCAAGTCCGGCTACAATAACACGTGTTCCACGCAAGGCAAGCATTTCGCACACATGCATAATTTCTGCATCAAAAAACTGGGCTTCATCAATACCTACCACATCCACATCCTGTGCCATCAGCAGAATGGTCTGAGAGTTCTCGATGGGAGTACTCTGAATACTATTGGCATCATGACTCACCACTTGTGTTTCATCATAGCGAACATCAATGGCAGGTTTGTATATCTCAACTTTGAGGTTGGCAATTTTGGCCCTTTTCAGCCTGCGGATGAGTTCTTCGGTCTTGCCACTGAACATACTGCCGCAGATCACTTCAATCCAGCCTCTTCGTTCACCTGTTAAATTTGGTTCAATAAACATGTTAATGTTTTATTATCGGGCGGGGCAAATTACTTTAAACGACTCTTATTTTCATATTTTTGTTTTGCTGAACCGAGGGATGGTCCCATGAGCAAATGAAAAATTATATGAAAGAATTTTTTAAGAAGCTTATTGTTTTGTTATTGCTCATGGGTTTTACTAATATGGTAACCGCTCGTCCGGGTTGTC
>DPWF01000094.1:10074-12524 GCA_003526435.1 Chitinophagaceae bacterium
GCCGATGAATTGCGTTTTAATAAAACCGAATCATTCACCGTTCTGGAGTACATGCTGGAAACGGTGCATGGATTACCCGACAATATCCCCAATAATGAAGAGTCGGGGGCGCATTACAGTATATTCAGGGTAGTAAGTAAAACAGCATTGCCTAGAGTGGCAGGTATCGCCCAACGCGATAAAACACCTGTATCTGCATCACATATCGTAACACATACCGGTGCATTTAACCGGTTCTATCCTTCACCTGAACTGGGGCATTTTCACGGCTTCCTCTTCAGGTTAACACCATTCTGATCTCCTTTATTGTATCAATTGAATTGCCCTTCCTGCATTGAGTACCAGTGCGGGTAAACCTGTATTTATTCTATTCACAGACATCAAATTGTACAATGAGATCATTTTTACCCCTTGTATATTGCCTGCTTTTGATTTTTGTTTCCTGCAAAAGCAAAAACACCGACCAGCAGAATCAAAATACCAATACTGAATTACCTGTTGTAGCTATTCAGAAAAAAGATACCCTGTTACTGACAGAATATGTTTCAGAAATACAGGCAGTACGTAATGTGGAAATCCGTGCCCGGGTGCATGGTTTCCTGGAAAATATTTTTATAGATGAAGGTAAGGAAGTAAAGAAAGGCCAGTTATTGTTTCAGATCAATGACCTGGAATATGTAACTGAACTGGCCAAAGCGAAAGCCAATGTATCTAGTGCGGTGGCTGAAGCAAAAGCTGCTGAACTGGAAATTGACCGAATAAAAATGTTGGTAGAGAAGAAAGTAATTTCATCAACAGAATATGAGCTGGCTTCAGCAAAGCTGAGGGCTGCAAAGGCAAAAGTGGAGGAAGCCAATGCCGAACAAGCCAGCGCACAAAATAAACTGGCCCTTACGAGTATAAAGTCTCCCTTTGATGGTGTAATAGATCGTATTCCGCTGAAAATGGGTAGCCTGATTGATCCAGGAGCTTTACTTACAACTATATCCGATATACACGATGTATTTGCATATTTCAACGTGTCGGAAAGTGAATACCTGCGATTCAGGAAAGACCAATCCAATACATCACCACGCGACGAAGCTATTCAACTCATCTTATCTGATGGTACAGCGTATCCGCAAAAAGGTCGTATTGAAACCATGGATGGAGAGATCAATGAAAATACAGGTGCCATTGCATTCCGGGCCAGGTTTCCTAATCCCTCAAAACTATTGAAACACGGGGCATCGGGTAAGGTAAGGCTAACGAGTGTAGTGAAAGAAGCAATGTTGATTCCGCAGAAATCTGTTTTTGAAATACAGGATAAGAACTATGTATTTGTAGTGGGTAAAGATAATGTGGTAAAGATGCGTGGGTTTACTTATCGAAACAGGGTGGCTGATTTTTATATTGTTGAACAAGGTATCCAACCAGGAGAAATGATTGTGTATGAAGGGGTGAAGAATATCCGTGACGGGATGAAGATTACTCCACGTGTAATTACCGAAGCCAACTTTATTGCTTACTCCAAATAATCAGCCATGTTCGAAATATTTATCAAGCGGCCTGTGTTGTCGCTGGTGATCTCTTTATTGATCACATTATTGGGTGTGCTCGCATTGTTTACATTGCCAGTTACACAGTTTCCTGATATTGTGCCCCCATCTGTAACCGTTACCGCGAAATACACAGGAGCCAATGCCGAAGTATGCGCCAAAGCTGTAGCTACACCACTTGAAAGAGCCATTAATGGAGTGCCGGGTATGACATATATGTCATCAGTGTCGAGTAACAATGGTGTTACATTAATCTCTGTTGCATTTAAAGTAGGTACCGATCCCGATCAGGCTGCGGTAAACGTGCAGAACAGGGTAACCACGGTACTTGATGAGCTGCCGGAAGAAGTAATCAAGGCCGGTGTAACTACGGAAAAAGAAGTAAACAGTATGTTATTATACCTCAACATTATGAGTGAGGATACTACTGCTGATGAACAATTTATTTACAATTTTGCCGACATCAATATTCTGCAGGAACTGAAGCGTATTGATGGCGTGGGTTTTGCGGAGATCATGGGCTCAAGAGAGTATGCCATGCGTGTGTGGTTGAAACCCGATCGTATGTTGTCATACAATATTTCCGCTCAGGATGTAGTAGATGCATTGCGCGACCAGAATGTAGAAGCGGCGCCGGGTAAAACAGGGGAGAGTTCGGGAATGAATCCGGGTTCATTGCAATATGTATTGCGTTATACAGGTAAGAAATCAGAGGCCGTTCAATATGAAAACATAGTCATTCGTGCTGAATCAAATGGCTCCGTATTAAGGCTGAAAGATGTTGCCGATATTGAATTTGGTTCTATGACTTATAGCATGGAGTCGAAAACAGATGGAAGGCCTTCTGCTTCAATCATGCTCAAACAGCGTCCGGGTTCCAATGCAAGAGATGTAATCAATAACGTGAAAAAC
>DPWF01000003.1 GCA_003526435.1 Chitinophagaceae bacterium
CTTTTTCTTTTGTGTACCATAACCAATTACCACCACTTCATTCAGCTCATCTGTTGAAGCAGCAAGGGTAACATTTACAGTGTTGTTATTACCTACACTGATTTCAGATGTAGCATAGTTAACACTTGATACTACCAATACCGCACCACGTGCAGCCGCAATGGTAAAATTACCTGCGTTATCGGTTGTGGTACCTGTTTGTGTACCCTTAACCTGTACCGATGCACCCACTACAGGTTCTCCTGTGGCATTGGTTACACGGCCACGCACAGTATTCGTCTGTGCTAAAGCATTGTCTGTTATTGTAAGCAGTCCCAACAATATCACTCCCGTCAGCACCCATGCTTTCAAGCGAAACAAGCTCTGTAAGATTTGTTTTGTTTTGTTTAGAGGCTTTTTCATATTTAATTTATCGCTTTGAGAAGTATACATAAATAGATATTCACTGTGTGTAATGGATAGCCGTTCACCTAACCGTCGCGTATGTTGAATTTAAATGGATGCCTGTCTCTGATGGAGAATAAACAGGTAATGAGTACCAATAAGGCGCTGGTAGTATGTAATAAGAAAGGTTGGGGAAACAGAACTGCCGGGCCATCGTGCATGCGAGAGCGCACGATGAATGGAAGAGAAAGTGGCAAGTTCATTCTATTCTTCATATAGCAGCAATTGGTCGTAGAACTTTGTCAGACAAAGTTTTTATGCAATCCGTTGCAAAAGCTAAAAACAAATTGTTCTCCCTGCTCCGCCTTTTCGTTCTGTCCTGCTGTACATTGGTTTCGAGTGAAGTAAATCCCTTTCGTTTGGCGCACAAAACACAATATCAACAAAGGCAATACAAGTTTTTTTATGCTTTTTTCCGGTCTTGCTTTTGATTTTCGTTCGACTAATGTAAACAAATTTTTGAAAAAAATGCAATCGCTTGCATAAAATTCAAAAAAAAGCACCCTTTACCCATTATTTCTTTGATTTTCAATAAGAAAAAACAGCCTGGTAAGTCTTCCTGTACCCGGTTACAAGGTTCAGAAAGCAGTCTTGTGGCCAACCTGACCCAAATTGGGCAACTGGCCTGTAACTCATCATCAGGTTTATATGAGATAGATCTACTTGACAAAACTTAACCCGACCTCCACCAATAGTAACCAAACAGACTTTTTTATGCCAGTGTTTTGTCTGTTTTTACATTTATTACATGTTCACGTCGATAATATATGCGCACAGCAATTGCGATAAAGGATCCGTTGAATACTTCCGGAAAAGGTTTGCAACAACAGGCCTTCGTTTATTTACCGGAAAACTTTGTACCTTGTATATGATATCAAATTCTATCGCAACCGATTGCAAATGAAGCCGAAAAAAGAGACCACCATCTATGATATTGCAGCCCATTTAAATCTCTCCTCAGCAACCATAAGTCGCGGATTACAGGACCATCCGGCCATCAACAAGAATACCAAAAAGAAAATACAGGCCGCTGCCAAAGAACTGGGTTACCGCCATAATAATTTTGCCAGTAACCTTCGCAAACAGAAAACCAATACCATTGGTATCATGATGCATGAACTCAACAGTAACTTCATGTCATCGGTACTGGCCGGCATCGAAAAAATTACAACAGAAGCCGGTTACGATATCATTATTGCCCACTCTTCTGAAAGTTTTGAAAAAGAAGCAGCCAATGCGCTTAACCTTTTCCATAAAAGAGTAGACGGTCTCATCGCATCTCTTTCTTTCAACACTAAAAACCTCGATCATTTTGAACCATTCAATGAAAAAGGTATTCCTGTTGTATTCTTTGACCGTGTGGAAGAAAAAAGCGAGAACACGAAGGTTATTATTGATAACCATAAATGTGGTTACGAAGCCACCCAACACCTGATTGAACAGGGTTGCAAAAGAATTGTGCTTGTTACAGCAAATCTGCAACGAAATGTATATGCACAACGACACAAGGGTTATACAGATGCTTTGCGTGACAATCATATTCCGTTCGATAAAAACCTTGTTCTTATAAAAGACCTTAGCGAACAAGGTGGCAGAGAGGCCGCTATGGAAATATTAAAAATGAAACCATTACCTGATGGTGCTTTTATTACCAACGATTTTTCTGCAGCCGTTTGTATGAAAACCCTGAAAGAA
The DNA here is from genome assembly GCA_003526435.1 of Chitinophagaceae bacterium. Taxonomy (GTDB): domain Bacteria; phylum Bacteroidota; class Bacteroidia; order Chitinophagales; family Chitinophagaceae; genus Sediminibacterium. The sequence goes on from DPWF01000003.1 coordinate 2,140, forward strand.
AACGGTATCCGTATTCCGGAAGATATTGCCATTGTAGGTTTTAATAATGATGCCATCAGCAAAATAGTAGAACCACAACTCTCCACCGTGCATTACCCGGGTATTGATGTAGGCGAAATTGCTGCACGTAACCTCATCAACCACTTAAAAGGCATTTCCAACCTGAAGCATACGCAGACAATTGTGGTGAGGTCGGAGTTGTTGATCAGGAAATCATCGCTGAAAAAAGATCATAAAAAATAACTTCTGCCAAAAAATCCACTGGCAAATTTTTCAGCATCTTTAACTCCAAAACTCGCTGCTTTTTTCTGTAACCGCAGTTTTGTTTCTTCTTTTGNNCTTTTAACGTCGGCGGTTGAATGATAGATTCATCAATTGCTGCCAATTCAACTTTTGTAGCGATCCAGACCGTATTATAACGGGGTATGGCCAACTGAAGAATCATGCCTGGAAGCCCATGAAAACCTTCAGGACCACCTTTCACCACAAATTCTTCTGCATAAAAAGCTACCACATATACTGAATCGAAAATTCGGCCAACAGCTTTGCGGCAGGAGTAACCTGCGATGGTTCTTATTTCCTGGCCAATTTTCCATTGAATAGGCGGCATACTGTCTTCCAGAATAAACTCCTCATCCATCACCATGGCTTTTTTAACCCTTTGCTGGTTACTGTAGTTACTGAAAAGAATATTGTTATTCTTCCCATAATGAATCGTTTGTCCATTACCTGTAACTTTCGGGAGTTCACGCCCCGCTTTGTAAATAGCCCTGTCACCAGAAAAAATAAGGTCATAATAAGTAATTCTGTCGTCAATAACCATATTGCGGAACTCCTGTTCTACATTTGATCTTGACATCATGCGCTGTATATTCTCTTTTTTCTGAAACTCAATTTTTGCCCTGGTTACAAATTCCTGTGCCAGTGTTTGCTTGTTATCAGCAAACAGCAACATAATAAAAAGCAGTATTTGTAAGGGTTTCATATAGCTACAGTTTTGTGGTGAAGTTCCATATAAAAGAGAGCAGCCCATATCTTGGTATATAGTTACTTGCACTTTCATAAAATGAGTTACCGTTCACACTTCTGTCATACCCTGTATTCTGGTTTAATATATCAAACACAGATAATCGTATCTGAGCCTGATTGTTTTTCATGAATTTTTTTACAACAGAAGCATTCCATTTAATAATATTCCGGCTGTTTGAGAAAGAATTATTTGATGGCTGAAAACTCATATTTACATCCGATGTTAATTCCACTTTCCCTGGCAGGAACATGGTGGCACTTGCATTATGATGGTGAGTAAACATAAAATTGGAACCAATATTTCCAATATTGGCTTTGCTCACACTATAGCTGATATTTGCGTTGTAATTAATATTAAACACTTTGTTTCTGTAATAGCTGATATTGCCTCCCATAGAAACACCCGTTTGTCTGGTAATGATTTCCTGGTTATTTAATATCCTGAGGTATCCATATCTGTGAGCACTTATCTGAAAGCCAATATGTCCACCTCCCTTCTCACTTGGTTTTATTAACGGGAGCGAATTATTGATAAATATACTGAAGGAAGGAAGTGCATTTCTATTAATATACTGTGAGCTGGTTTTATTAAACTGATCTACCATTTGTTTACTCGTTATACTATTAAGCGTCTGGTACCAACTAAGGCTTACATTTAACATTTTCCCCGACATCTTATAGGAAAAGAAACTTATTGTTGCCCTGTTAGAAAAAGAAGGCTGCAGATTTGGATTACCGATATTAACGTATAATGGATTACTGTTGTCTCTCAGGGGTTGCAGTTGTTCAATACTTGGTTGTTCTGTTCTTCCGTTATAAGTGATACTTATTCTTTTTTGTTGCGTTATTGTGTATTCTCCGCTGACTTGTGGAAAGAGATTAATGAAGCTTCTTGTACTACTTGTATTCCGATCTTTATCAACCTGCTCCAGTGCTGTATAACTGATTTTACCACCTGCGGTAAGTCTGATTTTTTTATTATTATAACGTAATGTAACACCAGGCATATGCGACTGTACATTAAACACATAATGATTACTCAATGAATCTATCGGTGTATCATACTTTTCACTTGTACCCCTGCCGAAAACGTTCCGGTCTCTGTTACTTCCCGTATAACGCCAACTGTATTCTGCACTCAGAAACAAGTGTTCAGACAATGACTCTGTATAGGTTAATCTTGCTGCAACGGAATTGGTAAGATTCTCATTGAACTGCATTTGATTCAGACTATCACCCGGTGGGTTAGTACTGTTACCCGTATAATAAAAACTCAGGGTTTCTGACAATCTGGTAGAACCTGCACTGTGATAATTTTGAGTAAATGTGAAAGAAGCGATACGTCCAATTTTTCGAAATCTTTTTTGTAACTGAATACTACT
>DPWF01000241.1:0-197 GCA_003526435.1 Chitinophagaceae bacterium
GTAGCTCTTTTACATCTTCGTACTCGTCTGATTTAAAAGGTATTTTTACCGTTTCGCTTACATATACGGTATTGAGTTCGCGTATATTGGCTTTGGTAATCAGCAAATCATCATCAACTGCAAATCGAACTTCATTCTCCATCCCAGGAACAGCAGCCACCACCACTTCTCCTTTTTTTAGCAGGTACTGCTCAAAA
>DPWF01000241.1:204-945 GCA_003526435.1 Chitinophagaceae bacterium
GTATGGCTTCTTTTGCCTTCAGTCCAAGGATATCCTTATAATAAAAGTCAAGATGTTTGCCCGTTAATTGATTGATATCGTTTCGCAGGTATTTATATAATTCAAGGAAGCTGATCAGCAAAGCGATATGTGGTTCATACTCATCTGCATTCCCTTTTTGTTTATACAAAAACCATTCTGCTGCTTCTGTAAGTCTGCTGTATTTTGACCGTATCGATCCAAATAGTTTGTCTGTTTTATGTAACAGGTCATTAATTTGCGCAACTATATGAGATCCTTGTAGCGATTCTGTTTCAATGGTTGTAATACCAGCCACTACTCCTCTTAGTTTTCTGAACACGGGTAATTCAATGGCTTCGCCAAACACTTCTCTTGCCTGCTGAATAAACTGGTCTAACTCTTCCACTTCGGCATCAAAAGCATCATGACCAGCTACAATTTTCCTGAAATCGAGCATACCCTGATCCGTCCTGGAACTGATCCTGAATTTCTGGTGAACTGATTCCTGAAACCCAATAAAATTGTCCAGAAATTGAAAAATACGGTTTACCGTTTTGATATTTACCTCATCAGGTTGTTGATGACTGATCCTGCTTTTTAGCTGATCGTATTTCCTGATAAAACTATTCACCCCGAATTTGGGGACGATTCGTAAAATGACATTGATATCAGAGAGGAGAATATCTTCCCAGTCACCTTCTATCTGGTTATGAAGATTATAATAATTGAAATGCTGTGATA
>DPWF01000241.1:970-1149 GCA_003526435.1 Chitinophagaceae bacterium
TACAATAAAACGAAGCATATCATCTATATCCCTTTCATCGATCTGAAAGAAATCGGGTTGCAGCGAGCGTGGGTATCTCTCTGTCTGGCTTATGCCGTCGGCGATATGGGATGCTTCAAATTGACTCATTACTTAACACACTTCAATTAACTACCCTGCACATTGGTACCTTCCGTAAC
>DPWF01000241.1:1188-6584 GCA_003526435.1 Chitinophagaceae bacterium
AACGGGTAAACAATATTGTGTCTGGTATTGGTTATGATGACGGTATAATTTATTCTGATCAGTAAAACGCCTTCAGAATCGTCTCGCTGCATTACTTCTGAATTAATGAATTTAATCCTGGGCTCAAAATTGAGTAAAGCTTTTGCGATTACATCATTGATCTGTGTAATTAATGCTGTATCAATTTTTTCAAATACCAGTCTTTTCAGAAAACAGCCGAACTCGGGTTGCATCAGTCTTTCTCCAGGAAATGTATCCAATATGATCCGGATACTTTCTTCAATATCATTGGTATCGGATACCATCTGCACCGAATTATTAAAACGGTTAAAGGTTGGAGGAAAACTCCAGCCTGTACCTAAGAATGATTTGATTTCGTTACTCATAATTATCCTCCTATCATTACGGTTGGACATCCTAATACAATACTGCCGCCATGTGCAGTGGTATCGCCCATACGAGCTGCGGGCTTACCACAGATCATGACAGTTGATGACCCTTTTACTATTGAATCGGGCGGTCCTACGCACACTGCATTATCTCCCATCACAGCAGCAGGCATTTTACCAATCAATACTGTTGGTGCTCCTGGACCAACAATCGGACCTCCTACATGAGGAATAGGCGGCACGCCCGGTGTTTGCATGGGGCAGGTGTGCATGTCGGTTAGTCTGGCTGCTGGTGGCATTTATTTGTTTTTAATTAATCATTACCATTGCTCCCTTCACTGTCGTTTGTCCGGAAGCCGACAACTCTGCAGTTGCAGTTCCTTTGGCTGTAAATCCTACCTGAGCTGTGTTTTTAATATTCAATCCTTTTAGTTCCACATCTCCACCACTTGCTTCTATGGCTACTTTTGTAGTTGCTTTAATAGATATAGCACCTTTTGATTTCAGGTTAATGTCTTTAGCACTATCAAGGTCAATACCTGCTGATGACATTTTTACTGAATTCCCATTCTGGTCTTTTATCAGAATAGATTTATCCTCATCGCTAATGGTAATGGAGTTTGCTCCAGGTGTTTCAAACTTCATCACTTTTTTCTCATCATCAAATGTAATTTTCAATTTGGCTTTGGTGATGATGGATTTGATATAATTATTTTCATCTGCAGGCGGATTGGCCGGTTTATTTTTCGGACTGTAAACAGAACCGATGATAACCGGGTATCTTGGGTCATTATCCAGAAAACCAACGATTACTTCATCATTGATCTCCGGAAGAAACCCTGCTCCTGCGGTTGAAGTAGCATAAAAGTTAACATACCTTGCCCATAACTGAGGTTTTGTCTCCGCAACGGAAGCCAGTTCTACCTGGATACGATATTGCCCACCGGGGTCTTCACTTAATTTTTTTACGGTAGCGATCTGTAATCCATACACTGGCGGTAATTGCCCTGTAGCAGGCGAATAACCAAAGTCTGGCAGTTTATGAATAGGTGTATTATCAAGTCCAAAACGAACCGTAGTGTTCCATGTGCCTGGTTCTATGATGTGATTTACCGATGATACGAATGCTTTACCATTGAATTTTTTTCCAACACCTTCCAACTCAATAATGTTACCCGTTTTCACCGTTGCGTTACCCACATATTTAACCCTGCCTTTCAATGCAGCCATACGTTTACGCAGCAACACTGCATCTGCCCACACTTTTAATTCAGCAGTGGTCATAGGTGTTGGCGATACGAGGTCGAGCGCCGTCTGGTTAAGTTTTCCAGACAGTGATTTTGGAGATAAGGATGTTTCTCCCTGTGCATTCACCGTAGGTTCTGCTGCAGCAGATTTGAGCATGGCCTGGGTTTTATTGTCCCATCCGGAAGCATTCAAAGCTGTAGGCTGGTCTTCTGCATTGAGTTCTGCTTCAAAAGCCATCATCGATTCTCCAACAGCAATTTTCATTACGGCGGCACCATCGAGTTTGGGTTTACCAACTTCGAGTTTATAATCGGCCCCGTCCATACAGATGATATAACCGTTAAAATCTGCACGAGATAAAATAAAGTCCCAGTCTGTTGATCTTACCTGGAAAAAGTTTTCATAGGTATTTGTAGTAGCCGTTACCGTTGAACTCAATCCGCTATAAGTTCCAATAACTGCAGTAATAATATCACTATCTTTTTTTTCTTTAAAGCTTGCTTCTTTCTCATTAAAAGTCATACTCACTGCCTTGTGCTTACAGGTGAGTCTTACTTTAAAAGGCGATTCGCCATCTACTTCAAGGCTGTGTTTTACAATGAAACCTTTGAAGAGGCTTTTTTCTGCTGCATTTCCATATCCTGCAGTAATTTCAATTTCTTTTCCGGGATTGAAATCTGCAGCATCAGATACCGGAACAGTACCTTCGGCCGGTTTAAAATTACCCAGCAATACCACTTCCGCTACAGATATTTTATTAATCGTATGAACAATATTAGCAGAAGAAAGTCCGTAGGTATCTCCCATTGGTGACCCATCCACTTTTACGGTAACCCTCAGTGTAAGGCTCGTAAGGTTATCTAAAGGTGTAGCCATAGGGCATTATTTTTTCAATGGAGGGAAGTAGAGTTGGTCTCCCGGTTTGATTGCATTGATGTTAGACAATTTATTCACCCTGGCTATTTCCATATAATAGGAACTGTCTCCATAAATCTGGTAACTCATGAGTGGCAGTGTATCTCCTGCTTTTACTGTACGCAAATGGGTAAGATCAGGTGAGTTATTACCTGCTTCCATCGCTTTCTGCTGCCAGTCTACATTTTTCTGTAGTTCCATATTAATGGATGCACGCAGCGGTGTTCCATCAGGCTTAAACAGTGTATACTTTACTGTTACAGATTTGCAGACACATTTAAACGATAATTTACCCCATGATATTTTGAGGTAATTGGTACTATGTGAATCTCCATCATATTGACAAACCACTTCCTGAAAATCCTGCACATAGGTTTCTACATCCTGATGAAATAAAACAGAAGTAACAGAATTTTCTGTAAGACCTGTTCCATCTACAATGATTTCATCAAACACCAGTGTTTCTTCACCCATTTTTGAAAAGAAATAGGTTTGACCGCTATCGCTGATGACTTCTGGCGTGGTATATTCAACTGTTTTTTTTCTCGTGTATGATTTGGGATTGATAAATGCTTCAATCTCTCCTTTCTTTTTGGTAATAGAACAGGATGGATCTGAGAAACACTCGATCTTGATTTTTTTCAATCCGCCTAATAAAGTATCCATCACACTCATATCATCTCGTGTTTAAGTTATCGATCCTGGAGAGTAGTTTCTCCATGCACTCTTTCACAATTTTTGTTTTCATTTCCTGGATCTTCCTGTTGATCTCAGCTTCATCAGTCTGTCTTTCGTTTTCACGAACATTCACCCTGATGACCAGTTCACGTATTTCAAGTGGCATAAGCACTGTTTTAAATACCTTCTGTTATATAAAAGAAGGTGTATCTACGCGTTCAAAATAGTTATACGATAATTCCAGTGTTTCAATTACGATTGAATTCTCCATGGATTTGAATTCTGATATTTTCACTGCTACAGGGTATGTTTTCCTGAACATCCACGTAACGGATGGAATGCCTCTTTCATCCTGCAGCATAATCAGGATATCCATAGGTCGAAAATCGAAATTGCTGAATGAATTCTTCATCCAAAAATAAAGAGAGGAGCCCTTAAGGAGCCCTCTCTTTAAAACAAGATTATCGTATTTAACCCTATTGGGTAATTTATAAGTAGCGCTTACTCCTCCCTCCTGCACATCGGTGGTTTCTATCTGAACGTTAATGCCTGTTACATCCTGAAACATACATTCATTTCCATCCAGAAAGGCGAAAAGAGGGAATACCACTTTAAAACTAAATCCGACAGGGATATTATAGGGATATTGGCTCTTTGACATAATGTTAATCAAGTTTCAAATCAATACCCGTACTTCTCCTTTCGCTTATGTTAAGCTACGATCGTTAATCCTTCATGCGCCAGCTCCATGGTTTCCACGGCTGCTTCATTCGCATCAGACTTCATATCGGTTACGGTCATCTTGCACGGGAACGCATTGGTGAGGTTCCATGACATGGCTACCGCATTGGCTTCATCGAGAAGACTGATGACTACGGTTACCCTTTCAATGGTATTCATCTTAATAGCGTTATACATGGTCCACATCTTCTTATCATCTTTGAAGATGCCCTTCTTCAGCGTAATGTTACCGAACTTCTTGATGCCCGGCATTTTTACGGTTGAATAAGCCTGGCTATTGCCGGCTCTGTATTCTATTACCTGTGTTTCAGATGAGAGTCCGGTAACTTCCTGAAAGAAAAGTTCATCGGATCCGATTTTTACTGAAAACTGAAATTTGACAAGTGGCCACGTTGCGGCTGACTGTGCTGCTCCATTATCTGCCATAAAATATTTTTTATTGAATTAATGAATAGTTGTGATCCCTTTGAAATTATGATTGTTGCTGTTGTTGCTGGAATGTGATCACGATGAATTCCGCTGGTCTTACGATTGCTACTTTAACAGTAATTCTCATAATACCATCGAGGATATCGTTAGGGGTCATGGTTGCACCCAATCCCAGTTGCACATCATAAGCCTGCTCTGGAGCAGCACCTGCTAATGCACCCTGTTTCCAGAGATTGTACAGGAAATTATTCATCATACTGGTAATTGTTACCCATGTACCTGCATCATTTGGCTCGAATACATAAGCCCTTGTAGCCAGTTTCAATGATTGTTCAATCATAATCAATGTTCTTCTCACATTGATATAACGCCAGTCCTGACTGTTACCATCCAGTGTACGGGCACCCCAAACAAGTGTTCCGATACCAGGGAAAGGTCTGATAACGTTGATAGATTTACCTGCTATTACATCTACGTTCATTTTCTGCTGCTGCTCATGTGATACATTAACAGATGGTGCATTCACCATATTTACAGAAACGTTAGCAGGTGCTTTCCATACACCTCTTGAACTGTCTACCAGTGTATATAAACCTGCCATCGCAGCACTTGGCGGGAGGAGGTTCAGTCTTGACCTGATTTCTTCGAGGATATGAACATAAGTTGAACTGGATGCTTTCAGCGACTGGTGTACGTTTGTACGTGATGCAGCAAGATCCTGCGGAGACAATGCCTTCATATTGGTTACCACCTGCTTGGCTGCATCTTCAGGTAAAATGGTACCGAGATCAACAGAAGCATCGAGGTTCATGAAATCCAGTTCTGAAGCCTGAACGATAGATGTTTTCAGCCAGGGATAATAAGCAGCACCATAATTCAGGAAATTGGTTCCAATGGCTTCCCTGAACTGGGTAATATCATCCATCGCACTTTGTGCATTCGATTGTGTTACATCGAAAATACCAAAGCGGCTTTGTGTTTTATGACAGTGTTGTA
>DPWF01000215.1:0-879 GCA_003526435.1 Chitinophagaceae bacterium
GATAGATTATTAGTGGCGTGGATGGTCAATGGGGAATGGGGAATTTTAGGCGTACCTATTGACCATACCCCATTGACCATTCACGTTTTTAACTTCATTTAACGTTAAATCCTTTTTTGTTTAAGATTCTAGTCTATACCTTTACCATTCCTTAAACCCGGCTTATGAAAAAAAGATACCTCTTTCTCCCAGTGGCAGCCACTGTTATGTTATTTGCAGTCGGGTATATTACAGAGAATTACAGCAACAAAAAGATCTGTGAGACTTCTAAAAACTGTCCGTTAAAGCAGAAAAAACAGACGACCAAGCCCCAGGGTAGCAGTCCGGATGAAATGCATTATGGCGGATTGAACCGTTTAATTGTCTCAACTTTCCGATAATCATTGATCCTGCGCCATAAACGCAGGATTTTTTTTCTTTGTACTGTAACAAAAGGCCCCGCCACCCGTATAACCTATTATACAGGCAATCATTTGAATTATCGCTGCTGTTTATGACCGAGCAAGAGTACAATAACTGTGTGAACCAATACGCTGATAACGTGTATCGTTTCATTGTGAAGAATCTTCGCCATGAAGAAGATGCCCGCGATATTGTTCAGACGGCTTTTGAAAAACTCTGGCGCAACCGGGAAGCTGTAGAAAACAGCAAATCAAAATCTTACCTGTTTACGGTGGCTTATAACCAGATGATTGACCATATCAGAAAAGTGAAAAGAATTCAGTTGAAAGATGAGTTTCAGGAAGATGGCAGGTCGGAGCAAATGGGTACGCATAAAAACAATGTGAAAAAGATATTGATGGAAGCATTGAACAGACTGAATGAAACACAACGCAGTCTGGTAATGCTGAAGGATTACGAAGGATATAGTTACGAAGA
>DPWF01000215.1:886-8431 GCA_003526435.1 Chitinophagaceae bacterium
TGGCAGATCATGGGACTGAACGAGAGCCAGGTGAAAGTGTATCTTCATCGTGCCCGGCTTACCCTGCGGAATTATTTAGTAAGCCCAGAAAATGTTTTATAATCATTCATTATAATAAAATGATCAACATCAACAGACATAATTACGAGGAGTTTTTCCTGCTCTATACAGACAGGGAGCTTTCTCCTGCCGACAGGATGGCTGTTGAACAGTTTGTTCAGGAGAATCCCGACCTGACAGATGATTTTTTTGCACTTCAGCAAACAATGCTTCCAGTAGAAGAAACGCTGTTGATGGATAAATCAATGCTTTACCGCAATGCAGGGGAGGAAATTGGTTTACACAATCATACCGAACAGTTTTTATTGTATGTAGATAATGAACTGTCTGTTGCTGAACGTGGTGCTGTTGAAACATTTGTATTACAGCATCCGGCCTTACAGGAAGAATTTGTTCAACTCAAACAAACAAAACTACCGGTTGAGCAGGTACGCTTTCCCGATAAGAACAGTTTGTACAAAAAAGAGTCTGAAAGAAGACCTGTTGTATACATGCGTTGGATGAGAATGGTAGCTGCAGCCGCTATCATTGGTTTTGGATTTTTCCTCTGGAACATAACCGGCAGTAATAATGAAGCAGTTACTCCTGATAACCCATTGGCTGCCATTTCCGATAAAAAAACTGGTGCGGCCGATAATACCAACAGCCCTTCTGTCGTTGAAGTACCGGGTGAAATAAATAAAGAGCGCACTATTCAGTCGAATGAGGCAAATATGATACATGAGCAAGATGCTGTTTCCACTTTACAGCAATCAGTAGCTGTACATATTCCAACAGTGAGTGCACGTGAAGAATTGAAAACAACACCTGAACTGATCATTGAAAGACAGAATACCATTACTGTAGAAGAGCCTGTAAAATCTGCGTTGGGTACAAAAACATTCGCTGGTATTACAGCCAATGCTGCCATCAATGAAAACGACCTGATTAAAACGGCATTGAGTTCTGATCAGGAAGAAGAAACCGGGAAAGTGGCACTGGCCCAGCAGGTGGTATACAAAGAATTAGATACAGAATCTGACAGTAACAATAAAAGTTTATTGATTGGTTCGGTTGAAATCAATAAAGACAAACTTCGTGGTTTCTTCCGCAAAGCCACCAGTATTTTCAGGAGTAAAAAAACGGAAGAAGCCGAAACCTTAGGCGTAAGCCCTACCCGATCGTTAAAATAAAAGAGTAAAGCAAAATCGTATGAAACGTTTAGCCATTGTAACAGCAGCATTCCTGCTTTCAGGATCGTTGTTTGCCCAGACAGACAGTACCAACAATAATTCCGACACTGTTAAAGTGGGTAATTTCATTATCATCAAGAAAAACAAAGACGGTAACAGCAGTTCTGATAATAAAAGTATCTGGAAAGACTGGGATCGCAATTTTGATATTAAAATTGAACGCAGGAACAGAGCCAACAGAAACGTTAGTACCAACTGGTGGATCATGGACCTTGGTTTTACCAATTTCCGCGACCAGACCAATTATGCGAATGCGCAGGCAGGTGGTTATTTCAGAACCTTCCGTCCGGCCGATGGTGCAGTGAACCAGAACAGTTTTAAACTGAACACAGGTAAATCAACCAACGTGAATATCTGGTTCTTTATGCAGAAAGTGAATGTTGTAAAACATGTAGTGAACCTGAAATATGGTCTGGGTCTGGAGATGTATAATTTCCGTTACGATTCGCGTATCAGTTACCGTAAGGATGCTACCAATCCATATGTTTACAATGATTCTATCAGTTTCTCGAAGAATAAACTGTATGCAGGTTACCTTACTGTTCCCTTCATGATCAACATTAACACCACCCCTAATAACAGAAGAGGTTTCAGTATCAGTGCGGGTATGAGTGCAGGTTATCTCATCAGCAGCAGGAACAAACAGAAAAGCAGTGAGCGTGGTAAACAAAAATCACCCGGCGATTTCAACCTCGAACCATTTCGTATAGCGGCTATTGGTGAAGTAGGTCTGGGTCCGGTACGTTTATACGGAAGTTATAGCATCAATAAATTACACAAAGACATTACCAGGATTGAGCAGTTTCCTTATGCCTTTGGCATCAGGTTTAGCAGATGGTAGTAGCGGAGCTGCAAGCCGCAAACTACAGGAGACAAGGCACAAGGTTCAGGAGATTTTCCTCGAATCTTGTGCCTTGTTTTTTCTTGTCACTTGCGGCTTATCGCTTTCTCCCTTAACATAACGTTTGTTAACCAAAACTTTTGTCAATTAACCAGAGTACAACACCGGCTCATGCAGCGGAATTTTAGTTTCGGGTTCTCACCAAAAACCTATTTGTATGAAACCCCTACTCTATGCTCCCTGCCTGCTGGCCATTCTAATTGGCGGCACTTCTTTCAGAAACACCCATCACCTCAACACCGAACATGCTACCAAAAACACTTACTACATTCTCGTTGTAAAAACGAAATACGAAATGAAAGTGTACGATTCTACCGGCGAATGCCTTGCCACTTACCCGGTTGTTTTTGGCAATAAAGACATGGGTGATAAAATGATGCAGGGCGACCGCCGAACCCCTGAAGGAACTTTTAAGATCAGCTTTAAAAGAAAACATGAAAAATGGAGCCGCTTTCTGCTGATCGATTACCCCAATGCAGAAAGTGTGGCCAAATTTAATCAGCGTAAAGCGGCCGGACTCATCCCTGCCAGTGCACAAATTGGTGGTAGCATCGGCATCCATGGTACCTGGCCCAATGAAGATTATGCAGTGGATGGATTACAAAACTGGACCGAAGGATGTATCAGTACCAAGAACAGGTATGTGGAAGAAATTTTTGATGTACTGCCGGTTGGTACGAGGATTACGATTAAAAAATGAAATTCAAAAATCAAAAGGCAAAANNTTTGAATTTTGCCTTTTGATTTTTTATTTTTTTAGAAAAAATCTCTACTTATTTAGAAAAAAACTCATTACAGACACCCATTTGCCCGTTTCTTTCTTAAAAAGACTCTCATGACCGCTTTGCAAATATTTGATCATCATTTTCTCGTGACTGGAAATATTGCTGAATAAAGTGTTGGTTTCGTCTTCGGTAACCCGCTTATCTCCTGCACCCCACTGAAGCAAAACGGGGCAGTTTACTTTTTTGGCGTACTGGTCCGGACGGTGATTAAAAGCCCAGGAACCAATTTCCAGTCCTCCCCAGAATGTAAGTAATGTACTGAGGGGTTCGGCTGGCAGTTTCATGGTTTTCATACGACCCTGAACAGCCCTGTGTAATGAACCAAATGGCATTTCCAGGATGAGTTTACTGGGTTTAATACCAAATTCATCAATGGCTTTGAGTGCGGTGGCGGCCCCCATGGATATACCCCAGATAATAATGTTCTTCTCCCCTTTTGCTACAATATAATCATATACTGCTTTTACATCCCGCGATTCATAAATACCGATCGATGTGGTATTGCCTTCACTGTTACCATGTGCCCTGAAATCGGTAAGTATCACATGGTAGCCCATGTCGTATAACTTACGTGCTTCTGCTATAATGCCGCTTTTACTGCTGCCATGACCATGAAACATGAGTATGGTTCCTTTGGCCGAATCGTGTTTGGCATACCAGCTTTCGAGTTGAAGACTGTCGGTGGTTTTGAGTAATACCGTATCGTGTGTAAGCCCTAATGAATCGACCACTTTAGTTTTGGGATAACGAATACCAAAGAAAATAGCTTTGAGTTTTTCGCCCCCGCTCATTTGCTCCGGTTTTTTTACCGGTGCTGCGTTGCTATAAAAATGGGTGAATTTATACGCATGGAATGCCGCAATAATATTAACCAGCAGGAATAACACTAGGAGGGAGTAACCAATTTTTTTGAGCCATTTCATTTCCAAAAAAATATTAAGATTATAAACAATAACTATGCTGAAAATAAATATTTCGCATTGAATATCAAACAATTAATAAGAATTACCCCCATCCATTATAAAATAGTTGTATAAATAAAAAAAATACTTAGATTAGGAGAAAAAACATGAGGCCCTTTTTACAATTACTTGGAATTTTTATAATTTTTTTTGCATCATGTAACAAAAAAATAGAAGTTATAAATGAGTATGCAATTAGCATTCAAAACCAACAAATAAGTGAAAGATTTTTTTCAGGAGTTGAGAAATCTTCTTTGCCAGTAAAAAAACTTGCACAATTAATAAAACAAACAGACAGTACAAAAAAATTTATCCAAGCCTTTGCATTAAAAGAAGGTTTCCCTAATTGGGAAAAAGCGATTGTGATAAATGGAAAAGGTGGTGTAGATATTTCTATCAAAACTGCTAGCTCAAAATCAGAAGGACAATCAACAAACAATAAATCTGACACAATCGTCTTAGTTCCTTTAATCTTACAAAACAAAGACGTTGTTTCTTCTTTTATTGAAGCAAAAATTAATGGGTCTAACATTGAATACCGGACTTTCAGTTCACGAAACTATAAAGTTTTACCACACGGTAATGCTGATGGAGAAAAACTAACCGCAGAGAAAATAGCTCTAATAACGCTTTTACTTGATAAAGAAGTCTATGGGCATACACGTTTTTTCATTATAGACTCATCACTATTCCCATTAAAAAAGTTGGAACTAAATAATTCACTTACACAAAAGTTTGTTGAATTTAAATCGCAATCAGCCAACCTTAGTTCTGTCAAGCAAAGCGATTATTTAATAGATGTTGACTATGATGTAACAATGATATTTTATCATTGTACCGGATGCAATGGGGCTTGTGATTTATGTCCAGATTGTGTTACAGAATATACATATACTTTAACGAAAGTAATTTTAATTGAAACTGGCGGTGGCGGAGGATTTAGCCCTGGATTTTCTGGAGGAACTGGTACAGAAGGGGGGGGAGGGAACACAGGAGGATTTTCTGGGGGTGAATATGGAGGCAATGGAGTAGAATGTAGTCCCGATGATGCATGTGGTAGATTAGGCTGGACAGCAGAGCAAATTTTAACAAATAAATTAGCTAGTCTTATTGGGCTAACAATTCCAGAAAGACAATGGGTAAATACTCACCCAGCAGAAGCGGTTTTAACATTTAGTTTTCTTGAAGAAGAAATGAATCTTGACCCACTTGATGATGGCAGTTTTCCAATATATCCATCGCAAGATGCCATCATTGCCTCAAAAGTGGCCATAGCATCTGCTATGAATAATTTAATATCCGGCCCATTTGATAATAACCATTGGAATACAATAAGCTCATATATTCCAAACTCATCAAATTATCCGAATATCCCTCCTCATTTTTGGTCTTGGTTTAAGATGAAGGCTGCATATACTAAATTTAAAGTTGGCTCAGCAATTGCCTTTGACATATTTCTCAGATCATCGTTTGACAACTTACATTCAACACTTGACATAATAGGCTTAGTACCTGGAATAGGAGAAATAGCTGACTTGACAAATGGCTTCATTTATACAATCCAAGGAGAAGGAACAAATGCTACATTAAGCTATCTTTCAGCAATCCCAATTGCCGGATGGTTTGCATCTGGAGTTAAAGCGGCTGGTAAAGTCATTGATGTTTCAAGTACAGGGAAAAAAGTTTCATTACATCTTACTAGGATAGGCGATGATATTCACTTTGGTTCGAAACGTAAACTCAGAGAGGTTTTAGGCTTAGAAAAAGGGAACCCACTTGTAGCGCACCATGTTATTCCGGTAGATTTAAGAAATCATGATCTTGTACAATTAGCAGCGAAAGGAAAAGATCCCTTTCATATAGACGAACTTATTAATGGGTACCCAATAACAGTTGCTGAAAATAAAGGTAACCATTTTCTCTACATACCGAAAGTTCGTGCTAAACTTGATGCGGCTTTGTCTACCGCAAATAATGATCCTGAACTTGCAAAAGTAGAATTATTGAAAATAATAAATGATATAAGAACTGCTATTACAAATAACCGTGGTACAAATGTTGACTTTCTAAATTTTTAACCATGAATTTCAAAAGAATTGATTGGTCCAATGATTTCAAACGCGTTGGAAGCTACCCCCAAGTGCAAAGCAGAAGCCTATCAAGCAATAGTGAGGCTGACGGTTTTATTGGCAAATTTATCCTGCAGAAAGCACCTCTTGATGCCATTATTCCAACTGGAATCTTACATAAAAAGGCGAAGTTCACCGATTTGATTTCAGCTTCCGCTCAAGGTTTTTCATTAAATCTTTTGGTAAGTGAGCGATTGGGTAAAATTCTTGCGGCTTCTGCTCATTACGGAATTCAATTTTTTGAAACATCGGTGATATTACCATCCCAAGAACATGAAAAATGCTCTTTACTACATCCATATGCGTTTGGCTATTCTTTTATTGATTATAAAAAGTCGGAATTCATTTTTATGGATGCAAAAGACAACAAAAAACAAAAGGCTGAAATCAACTCAATAGAAGAAATTTTAAATTATAAGTTCCCATATAAAACAATTAAGGAGTCAGGCAAAAGTTTATGGATCAGTAAACTTCATCTAATAGATAATATTGATATCGATTTTTTTGCTCTAAACTTACTGCCATCAGGAGGAATAGGTTTTTTTGTTTCTGAAACTCTTGAAAATTTCATAATACAAAATGAGATGTCAGGTTTTAAATTTGTAGAAATTTAAAATACTCCTTTTTTTAACTCTAATTGATTGGATTTGATTAATTCAAGCCTAATCAATTAGAGTTTTACCAAAGTAACTCTGTAAACTTTTTGGCAATTGAATCCCAGTAACAGTCTGGTGATTCTCCAGCAAACAGGCTACTATTCGTGGCAGCGCCAATGAACTTCCATTCAGTGAATGTGCCAGTTGCATTTTACCGTTACTGTCTTTATAACGACATTTCAAACGATTGGTCTGATAATTCTCAAAATTGCTTACACTGCTCACTTCGAGCCAACGTTCCTGTGCAGCGCTAAATACTTCGAAGTCGTAGGTAATGGCACTGGCAAAACCCATATCACCACCACACAATCTCAAAATACGATAAGGCAGTTCAAGTGTATTCAGGAGTTTCTCTACATGCAATACCATTTCTTCCAGTGCTGCATGACTTTTCTCTGGTTGCACCATCTGTATAATCTCTACTTTTTCAAACTGGTGCAAACGGTTCAATCCCCGCACATCTTTTCCATAACTACCGGCTTCTCTTCTGAAACAGGGAGAATAGGCAGTCATCTTCACCGGAAAATCTTCTTCTTTTAAAATCACATCGCGGTATAAATTGGTAACTGGCACTTCTGCAGTAGGTATCAAATACAGATCATCTACGGTCNNGCGGTACACATTGGTCACAGGTACTTCAGCCGTTGGAATCATATAAAAATCATCTTCAGGCATATAATACATCTGTCCTTCTTTATCGGGCAACTGTCCTGTTCCCATGGCAGATGCGGCATTTACCATGAAAGGGGGCAGGTATTCAGTATAACCCGCAGCCGTATTAAAATCGAGAAAATACTGTATCAGCGCACGTTGCAGCTTA
>DPWF01000215.1:8457-21504 GCA_003526435.1 Chitinophagaceae bacterium
TTTATTACCCAGTTCAAAATCGATCAGGTTGTATTTTTTGGTGAGGTCCCAGTGCGGCTGGGCACCTTCATGCAAAGCAGGTATTACACCTCCTTCACGCACCACTACATTTTCTTCAGGTGTACGTCCTTCAGGCACTTCAGTGGTAGGCAGGTTGGGTAATTGCAGTAAAGTATCAAGCAGTGTTTGTTCCACCACCGTCATTTGTTCTTTAATAGGTTCAAGGCTGGTTTTTAGCCCCGCTACTTCAGCTTTCATGGCTTCGGCTGCTTCTTTATTACCCTGACCCATGAGTTTTCCAATTTCTTTGGATGCAGCATTCAGTTTACCCTGTGTTGTATCAAAGTCTAGTTGTAATTTTTTACGCTCGTCGTCCAGCCCGATAATTGTATCTACCAGCTCAGGCTGTTTAAAATGTTTTACCGCCAGTCTTTTCTTTACTTCTTCCGGATTCGCTCTCAGAACACTCACTTGTAACATAAGAAATCTATTTGCGGCAAAGATAACGGCTAAAGGCTGATGAAGAAAGGCTTTGAGGGTTTACCTTTGCGCTATGCAATATGTAAGTGATGATCTGCAACAACGCTGGTGGGCGCTGGAGGCACAACTGGTAGAACGTTTTGGTAAAAAACCCGACCTTGAGGCCGTTCTTTTCCTGATTGGTTTACAGGAAACAGGTTTTATCCGTGAAAAGGTATCAAAAGAACAGAAACAGGACCTGATGCATGTAGCAGTATGTACTGTACTGGCACAAAGTGGTTATTATATACTGGAAGGAAAAGACAGCGAAGGATGGCCCCATTTTAAACAGGTGAAGGAATTACCACCTATGCCATTACCCGAGCAGGAAAATTTTATCAAGGATCATGTTTTGCTTTATTTCCATCAAACAGAACAGGGAGAGGAATAAATTTTTCATGTTCCGGAATTAATCAATATTTGCAGCAGAAATAGTCCATGGTCCATAGACTATGGACCATGGACTAAACACTTTAAAAACCACGCTATATGAATTTCCCAGCCGAATTACGCTACACCAAAGACCACGAATGGATTAAATTAGAAGGTAATACTGCTACCATTGGTATCACCGATTTTGCTCAACATGAGCTGGGCGATATTGTTTATGTAGATATCAGTACCACAGGTAAAACCCTGGCGGCAGAAGAAGTATTTGGTACGGTAGAAGCGGTTAAAACCGTTAGCGACCTGTTCTTACCTGTTGCTGGTACCGTTCTGGAAGTAAACAGCCTGCTCGAAAAACAGCCTGAACTGGTAAATACCGACCCTTATGGTGATGGCTGGATGATTAAAATGACCGTTAGCAATGTGGCTGATGTAGAGGCCCTTATGAGTAGTGAGGCTTATGCAGCCCTTGTTGGATAGTTTTCTGAAAACCATCCGAACAATTTCCTCGTAAATGGGTTACCTAACCTTGTACAAAACATCAACCTGCTTTTGGAAGTAGCCAAAAAATACAGCGAATCCGAACTGGTACATCTGCTCCAGCAACGTGGGCAGCATGTATTTAGTTACCTGTATGATAATTACTCGGGTGCTCTTTTATCCATTATCTATAATATTGTTAAGGATGAAGAACTGGCCAATGATGTATTACAAGAAGTATTTGTAAAAATCTGGCGTCAGGTGGAAACTTACGACAGCAGTAAGGGTAGGTTATTTACCTGGATGCTTAATATTGCCCGTAACGCATCGATTGATACCATACGCAGTAAAAGCTTTCAGAACAACCAGAAAAACCGCGAATTATCAGAAAACGTATATAGTTCAGCAGGTACTTCGCAATTGAATGTTGACCAGATAGGCTTACGCAAACTGGTTCATCAGTTAAAAGAAGAATACCGTGTACTGATTGACCTTTCTTATTTTCAGGGTTTTACCCAGGACGAAATTTCCAAAATGCTGGATATACCTTTGGGTACCGTGAAGACAAGATTAAGAACAGCATTAATTCAATTAAGAGGCATTATTCAACCATAAATGAATATACAGGCATACATAGAAAGTGGTATCATCGAAAGCTATGTTTTAGGCATGGCCGATGAACATGAGCGTGCCGAGCTGGAACGATTAAGCCAACAGCATCCCGAAATAAGGGCCGCTATTGATGCTTTCGAATCTTCACTCGAGCAGAACGCTATGTCCAATACTATGCAGCCGGCCCCACGTGTAAAGTCTGATTTATTTATCCAACTTGAAGATGAATTTAAGCCGGTTACTGAAGCAAAACTGGTGACTATGCCTGTTGCAAATACAGGTTGGTTGCGTTATGTAGCTGCAGCATCTGTTATCTTACTGGTGGTGAGTGCGGCTACCAATGTATATTTCTACAACCAGTTTCGTGAAGCATCCAATCAATACCAGGCACTGCTTGTTGAAAAAACAAGTTTGCTTGCACAGAATGAAGCTTTGCAAACAAAAGGACTTGATTTATATAATGGCATGCAGATCATGAGTGATCCTGCTTTTACCAAAGTAAGTATGCCCGGTATAAAATCAGAAGAAAATAAACTGGCCACGGTTTTCTGGGATAAGAAAAACAATGAAGTATATCTGCTCGCCAACCGTTTACCACAAACAAGTACCGATACACAATATCAATTATGGGCCATTGTTGATGGCAAACCTGTTGATGCCGGTATGATTGATGGCTGCAATGGTTTGTGCAAAATGAAAAACATCAGCAATGCCTCTGCTTTTGCCATTACGTTGGAAAAACGTGGTGGAAGCCCAACACCTAATCTACAGCAGCTACAGGTAATCGGTAATGTAGCAGGATAATACCTTGATTCAGGCTTTCAATAATCTCAAAAAAAACCAGGTATACCTGAGAGTATACCTGGTTCATCACCAACAAATCATACCTGTCAATATCCTGGATTTTGCACCATATTCGGATTAGCGTCTATTTCAGCCCTTGGAATGGGTAATAAACGTCTGTCGAAAGGATAAGGAATTGTTCTCGCCGCAGCGGGATAATCGTTACTCCTGTTTATGGTTCGTTTCAATCTGTTGAGGTCATGAAAACGATGACCTTCAAACGCCAATTCTTTACGACGTTCTGTAAGAATATCTTCCAGCAATGTTGTACCCGTTGAAGTAAACCCTGAAAACGAAGGATCTCTCCGCGTAGCCACTGCATTTAAATAACTCCTTGCATCTGTTTCGTTGGAAGACAAGCTCGCTTCAGCCGCTATCAGGTACACATCACTTAACCTTAATACTTTTGTATCATCGCGGTCGGTAACAATATTGTTGTATTTATTTACAAAAACTGCAGGGCCCGATCTTGTACCCGGTGTTAACAGTGATCTTCTGACATCAGTTGCCGAGTAAGCTGTATAGAGGTCTGAAGCACAAATCATATCACCATATCCACCCTGTGAATAGATATAACCCAATGCATCAAATCCCAGATTGGCGATGCCGTCTGAAGAAACTTCAAACAAGGTTTCCAGCTTATTGGTAAGCGGTGCAGGATTTTGCCAGTAAGAGAGATAATTACTACTTCCCAGTAAAGTATATCCACCATTATTAATCACATCCAATGCAGCAGTACGAGCATTGGTCATATCACCTTTAAACAGGTGTACTTTAGCTTCCAGTGCCTTTGCTGCATATTTACTGAACTGCGACGAGTTGGTCGTTTGTGTCATCAGGTTATATGCTTTTGTAAGATCATCAAGGATCAATGCATATACTTCGGCAATGGTATTTCTTTTAGGTTTCACCGTGATATCAAATGTAGTAATAACAGGTATGCCGTTATTGGTTGGATTATCAGTGAAAGGTTTTGCAAAAAAACGAACCAGTTCAAAATATACCAGTGCACGGATCGCATGCGCTTCTCCTTTGTATTGACGCGCATTTGCTGTGCCGTCTATAGAAGTGCTCAGGATATTGTTCGCACGCAAAATGGTCTGATACCCTGCGGTCCACATACCAAGTGCATTACCGTCTACAACCGGAATACCATACTGGTTATAAAAAGTATACCGGTTAGAATTGCTGGCCGACTGATAAGTTACGTCTGCCATGAGATCTCCCAAAACTGGTATGGTTCTGCCATAAAGATCCACATTACGAAGACTTGCATAAGCACCGCGAAGTGCCACCAGCATATCTGCTTCGGTTTTCAATGCATCTTCAACAGGAAGTGCATTGTATGGTTTTTTTTCGAGGAAATCCTTTGAGCAGGATACCAGGAAAAACAAACAACCTATGAGATAATATTTCATTTTCATTTTAAGATGATTTTAGTTTAGAATCCAATGTTGAGACCTGCAGTAATGGTTTTTGGAATAAACACATTCAGGTTGGTCTGACTTGACACACCCTGTTCAGGATCCCAGGGAAGCTGTTTATCTCTTACCACTGTAAAAAGGTTGGTACCACGTACATAGAAAACTGCAGAACTAAGTTTCAATTTTGATGCTACCGAAGCAGGTAACTGATAACTTACTGTGATATCTCTCAGCCTGATATAATCTCCCTTATTCAAATACAATGAAGACGGGTTTTGAGCAAGCCTGTTTCCGCCATGTACATAACGTGGCAGTTTTGCATTGTCGCCGGGTGCCTTCCAGCGTTCATTGTACTGGCGGAATATTTTATTGAAGGCGCTTCCATTTCCACTGCCCATATAAAATCCTGCCCATGCATCCTGCACCAGGTTACCGCCGCTGTAATAGAACTGCGCATCAACAGCAAATCCTTTATACTTGAATGTATTGGTAACACTACCAAAATAGGTGGGTGAGGCAGAACCCAACATAACCCGTACCGCATCATTAAATGAATTGGTGGTTTCTTTTCCTTCTGCATCTTTATACCATAATGGATCACCATTTGCCGGATTAACACCCGCCCATCTTGGCGCATAAAAAGACTGATAATCTGCTCCTACCCTGCGAATAAATATCCCTGCAATAATATCCTGGTTATTTACCAGCGATAGTATTTTGTTTTTATTATTGGCATAATTAATATTCACCGACCATTGGAAATTTTTTGTGCTAACCGGAATAGCATTCAATACAAATTCAAATCCTTTATTCTGCATGCTGCCTATATTATCGCGAATGGTTGAAAAACCACTGGTTCTCGACAGAGGTGCATCGAGCAACAGGCTGGATGTTTTCCTGATATAATAGTCGGCAGTAAATGTAATCCTGTTGTTCATCAATGACAGATCAAGACCCACATTAAAGGGTTTATTGATTTCCCATGTAAGAAATATGTTACCAATATTGTTGGGTGCGCTACCGGGTTGCTGATTATAATTGGAGCCATAAGAATAAGTAGGCTGCCAGTCGTAATTGCCAATACCGGCATTACCGTTGGCACCATAAGAAGCACGGAGCTTTAACTGGCTGATCAATTTCATATTTGCCATGAATGCTTCCTGATCAATGTTCCATGTACCTCCAATGGACCAGAAATTACCATAGCGGTTATTCAACCCGAAACGACTTGAACCATCTCTCCTGAAACTACCGGTAATGACATATTTATTTTTGTAGTTAACAGATGCAGAGGAGAACGCAGAAAGAAATGAATAATCAGATCCCGTAGCCGTTGCCTGCGTAGGTGTTGCCGCCACTACCGGAAATGTTAGTTGCGTTGTTGCCGGGAACCCGGTTACTGCTACATTGCTTGTAAGGGTTCTTGAGTCTTGCGCCTCATAGCCTACCTGGGCCGATGCAGTAAAGGCTTTTGTTTTACCAAAAGACGTTCTGTAATCGAGGATATTGGACCATGTATAGTTAAACAACCTTGTATAGAAAACAAATGCACGTCCACCTACTGATTGACCATCGCCATGAAAAGGGTTATTATATTGTTCCTCTTCCAGCACATTATAATCAATACCGTACCTGCTGGTAAATTTCAGGTTATCCAGTATTTTGTATTCGAGCGTGAGTCCTCCTCTTGCACTCAGTTGCTTCAGGAAGCGTTTATCCATTTCCGCAGTAGCAATGGTGTTATGCAAACTACCCGGTCCAAAGTCTGGTGCCGTAATATTCAAAGATCCGTCAGCTTTTCTGGCGGCTCTTGAGGGTAGCAGAAAATAAGAACTCAGAATAGGGTTCCCGAATGAGCCTCCACTCAATGGTGCATTTTGTTGTACAAAACCTGCATTCAATGTGGTACTGATGGTTAAACGATCTGTAGCTTTCGATACCAGGCTGATGTTTCCGTTCCATCTTTCAAAATCACTTTGCAGGGTAATGCCTTCCTGTCTGAAATAGCCACCGGATAAATTGTAAGTGGTTCTGTCATTACCACCGGAGGCACTCATATTATATTGTCTTTGTGTTCCCTTTTTTGTTACTGCATCCAGCCAGTTAAAGTCTACATTGTTACCAAAACCCCAGTCTGCCAGGTTTGCGGTAATGGTAGCTGGTGCCAGGCCTGCATTCACCATACCTTCTCTTGCCAGTTCAAAAAATTCATTCGCCTTTAAGGGTCTGTATTGATCGTTGAAATAAGCAATATCGCTGTATCCAACTTCTGTATCGAAACGAAATTTGGTTTTACCCGACTTGCCTTTTTTGGTGGTCACCAGTATCACACCATTCGCCGCCCTTGACCCATATACAGATGATGAAGCTGCATCTTTCAATACAGTAATACTTTCAATATCATTGGGGTTTAAGGTGCTCAGGAGGTTTGCAGTGGTCGTTAATCTTGATGCATCCCCTATATTCACCGGAATACCATCCAGTATCCACAATGGTTCGGAGCTGGCATTAATAGAGCCAATACCGCGTATTCTGATCTGCTGACTGGCACCCGGTGTTCCTGAACTGGCTACAGATTGTAACCCTGCAACAGCACCCTGTAAGGCACGATCTACCGAGGTGAAAGGTTTGTTTTCAAGGTCTTTCGATTTCACGATACCCATGGCACCTGTGATCTCCGGTTTTTTTGTTGTACCGTATGCTACCACTACCACATCGGAAAGATTATCTGTTACTGCCACCATTTTCACAGTTAGTGGTGATGTGGTGATTGATTGTTCTGCTGTTCTATAGTTCAGCAGTGAGAAAATGAGTGTTTTTGCCGTTGAAGGAACCGATAAAGAAAATGTACCGTCAGCAGCACTCACTGCTCCCAGTCTTGTTCCTTTTACCTGTACACTTACATTAGCCAATGGCACTCCACTCTCATCCTGTACCTTACCTGTAACGGTTTTTGTTTGTGCGTAAATCCACACAACCGATACAAGCATGTACATCAAAAGCAAGGTTTTCTTTTTCATAAGCTTGTTAAATTGATTGATAAACTGTTTACAGATTTTAATAAACAGTATCGAAAATTAATTGCACACGCTTACTGCTAGGAGGAAATGTCGATGGAATACCAACGTTAGAATACAAACAACATGGTTTAATGAAAAATGCGGGATAAAAAATATCCCGCATCACTTCTAACTAAATGGACATTTGAGAAATGTACACAAACCTGAAGCCAAATTAACCTGTGATGCGGATGAGTGAATGAATAACTCTACCAACAGTCCGCATTAGCATACAGAAAGCATAAATAACCTATGACTGATTGAGTTGAACAAGTACCTGCTCTTTATAGTTCCTGCCAATAGGTATCTGGATAGCCGCCAGGTCTACTTCAGTAGAATTGTATGCTTTGATTTTTCTTTTTGAAACAATAAAAGATCGATGGATGCGTATGAAGACTGTTTTATCCAGTTGTTTCTCTAATTCGCTGAGTTGAATTTTTGTCAGATAAGCCCCTTGTTGTGTTACAATATTTACATACTCACGTTTGCTTTCGAAATAAATTATTTCATCATATTCTATCTTTTGTCGCTTCCTGCTAACATTCACAAACAGGTAATCTTTAGGCTGTTGTAGCTGGTCGCCTGCACCAGGCAGGTAATTACGTTCTGTTATTTTATTAATTGCCATGAGAAAGCGGCTGAATGAAACA
Source organism: Chitinophagaceae bacterium (assembly GCA_003526435.1). Lineage (GTDB taxonomy): Bacteria > Bacteroidota > Bacteroidia > Chitinophagales > Chitinophagaceae > Sediminibacterium. The sequence goes on from DPWF01000215.1 coordinate 16,432, forward strand.
GGCTTCAGTAAGTAATCTACCACATCAAGTTCGTACCCTTCAATGGCATATTCTCTGTGGGCGGTAATAAAAATTACGGAAGGTTTTTTAACCAATGATCGCAGAAAATCAATTCCGCTTAAACGAGGAAGATTAATATCCAGAAACAGAATATCAATGGCTTCTGTTTTCAATACCTGCAACCCATCAATGGCATTTGTGCAAACAGCGGTAAGCTCCAGGTGAGAAAGCTGCTGAATGTATTCATTGATGATTTCTGCAGCAAGTGGTTCATCTTCAATAATGAGACATTTAAATTTCTGCATAATGATTTAAATTGATGGAAAGACTTGCCGTAAATCCGTTTTGCGTTTTTTCAGTAACCAACTGATGATTGGGATATGATAGTTCAAGCTGACGTTTAAGGGTTTTCAGGCCTATACCTTCGTTTTTACCTACTGTTTGAACATCACAGGTATTGCTGATAACAAAATCGAGCTGTCCATTTAACAGTTTTAGACGAATGTAAATTGATGAATCATGTAAAGCCTGTGCAGAACCATGTTTGAATGCATTTTCAATCAGGGGAAGTAATAACAAAGGTGATATCAGTTGTTTATCATCATTAATATCAATATCAAACTGAAAATCAAGCCTGGTGCCGTAACGTAGCCTTTCAAGTGTAATATAATCGTTGATAAAGCCCATTTCCTGCTTCATGGTTATTCGTCCTTTACCAGATTCATACAACATGAAACTCAGCAATTCAGACAGTTTCAGTATGGCATCGGAAGTAAATTCAGATTTCTTTCGTGAGAGTGAATAGATATTATTCAGGGTATTAAACAGGAAATGCGGGTGTAACCTGTTTCTCAGCAGCGATAGTTCAGTAGTAAGCTTATCTCTCATCAATTCCTTTTCTCTCTGCAGGTTATATATCCTGAAACTCAGGAACTCAACCGCAATACTAACGCCAATAGGAAATGAGAGAAAAAGCATACTGGTAAACAATAACCTGACATCAAAAATATTGGCTATCACTGGCGGGCCCGATTCGTAAATCAATGGCTGGGTTACAAAAACAGATAGTAATCTTTTTACAAAAACCGTAAGGGTGTACATGACAATCAACTCGATTATCTTTTGAACCTTAAGTCTGTTTGAATCGATTACTTTTTCGAGCCAGAAAAAAATCAGGTAATAAAAAAAGAGGATTTGTACACTGATGAAAATAGCACTTGCCAGCGCTGTTTTTTTATATACAGCCAATAACGGCATATCAGGAGAACCCTGGCGCAACCATTCGGCTTCTACAAATACCACTACGAGATAATAAACGATCCATAGCAATACATAAAAGCCATTCTTGCGCATCAAAAAGTATTTATTGTAAAAATACGTTTTTGTATACGCCCTGAAAGGAATCCGGCAATTGTCTACAAACAACAGGTTAGTGTCTATGAGTGCAGTGTTTGGGTGAATATCAGGATGCTTGTTTGGTAAATACATCTTCACTGAACCATACCAGCATCAATGAAGCGATGATGAGTACACTATACTCCGAGCCATTTCTTCCATATCCTACCACAAACCAGCCTTCTTTTGCATGTACCATGATGAGACCGAGGATAATTTCAGCCAGGAAAACAGGAATAATCCATTTACTGAATATTCTGAGCGCCAAAAGGCATCCCCCAATGATTTCAAAAAAAGTAAGTATATAAGCTATCACTGTACCTGCCGGAATGCCCTGTTCACTTAAGTAAGCACCAAAGTGAGGCGCCCCGCCAATCAATAACCTAACCATCCCATGAATAATCAGTAATAAAGACAGGATCACCCTGAATGAATGAAGTACGATAAGAAAACGGCTGTTTACCTGTTGCATATGGTTCGCATTTAAGTACAGCAAAATAGTTTTTACTGACGGGTCATACTACTCTCTATCTATTAAAAGCAGTGTATGAGCTACAGACAACTTTACAAGCATGCAACGTTATTGATTGGGTTGTAACATCATTACTGTTGCCAGTATTGAAATGCCTTCCAAAAAACGTTTTACTAAAATATTTTCATTTTCAGCATGCTGGTTATTATCATGATTTGCAATAGGTAATGTTACAGGATAGGCATTCAATACTTGTTCAAACACGTATAATGGCAGACTACCGCCTAAACCCGGTTGCAATACCCATTCTTTACCCGTTGCTTTTTGTATGGTATGTATCAGTTTTTGCATGATAGGAATCTGCATATCTGTTTTCTGTGCATTATATCCTTTTTCAAGACGAATTTTCGCAATACGCGGATGTGTTAATCGAATTTGCTCGTCGGGGTCACGATCTGTTATAAAAAAACCCTGATCCCTGATATGTTGTACCACACGCTCCTGTTGTTTTTTCCAGTCAACGCCTTTAACCAGTCTCAGATCCAATACTGCCGATGCCGATACAGGAATTACATTTGCTGCAGCACTACCTGCTTTACCAGATTCAATACCATTAATATTTAAGCTGGGCAGGTTGACGGCCATTGATAAGCCTACATCCTGCATTTCCGGTTGCATAAATCCCAGCTCACGCATCATCATACTGTCTACAGCAGGAATTTTAGCCAGTGCTTCCTTTTCTTTATCATTCAGGGCTAATACATCGTCGTAGAAACCTTTGATGGTTACAAAACCTTTTTCATTTTTCATAGAGGCCAGCAGCTCTACCAATAACAAGCCAGGATTGGGTGCCCAGTTACCATAATGTCCGCTATGTAATGGGCGGCGAGGGCCATATACCGTAATTTCCATATTTGCATCGCCCCTTACACCAAATACAAGCTGGTTTCTCCCTGTCTGGTGAATGGGACCATCACAGATAATCCATGCGTCAGATTGTAGCAATGATCGATGTGCTGATAATATCTCTTCAAGATGCGGGCTGCCTGCTTCTTCTTCTCCTTCAAAAAAGAATTTAATATTGATGGCCGGACTGAGTCCTGTTTCCCGAAGTGCAGAAAAAGCATTGAGCAGGGCCATCACACCAGATTTATCATCGCTACTGCTTCGTGCATATATTCTTGCATCCGGGTATCGCATTATATCCATCTCCTCAGCAGCAATAGTTTTGGCGCCTGTTTCAATTTTACCATTGATCAATACAGGCTCAAAAGGCTTTAAAGATGTGTGCCATTTTTCCGGCGATACAGGCTGTCCGTCGTAATGCGCATAAAAAACAAGTGTAGTGGTGGCTCCCGGTGTCAGGTATTCTCCATAAACAGCAGGGGTTCTTTTTTGAGAAGGAGCATTCAGCAGTTGAACATGTTGAATGCCTCTTTTACGCATGTCATTTAACAGGAACTCTGCATTCTGGTGAATATTGGCAGAATCTTTTGCCTGGTTGGGCATACGTAAAAAATGCATCAGTTCCCTGAGCATTGTTTTATGATTCGTGCTGATATAGTGATCTATTTTCGATGACTGTGCGTATACAAGTATTTGTAACGTTAGTAGCATACAGCCTAACAAAAAACTTTTTTTCATTTTTATGATTTTATGTTAGATCAAAATGCGAAAACCAGTTCGCAAAAGCATTGAAAAAAGGAATATTCCAGTTATTCAATATTGCCAGGTGTACCAGGATATAAAAAAGAAAGACGGGTGGAAAAATCCATCTGCCCTCTTTGGTTTTCCTTTCACTTATAATGATGATGATAAAAATACTATAAATAACGCCCATCACCATATACATAGCATAGGGCCATGGTAATATATAGTTTAAAAAAACCCGGACCAGCACAGGCTCCAAAAAAACCAGACCGGTTAACAACATGCCCCTTGCATGCAACAAGACTCGCTTTTTGTGATACAATGCGATTGAAAAACCATATATGGCAATAATGATATCTTTAAATGGAATAAGCAACTGAACTGGTTCTGGAATAGGTGTAATGAGGTATCGGTAATGCGCCAACAGTATAATAGATACCATCAATAAAGGGAAAAACACATAAGAAAGTTTACCCAGTTTTCTGTGCAGTACCAGTTTTTTTTGCCGAAAAAGAATGGGCTGAACAATGAGCAAAACCAGCCAGCAGACAGCAGCAACTACATGTAAATGAAAGTAGAAGTGAAAGGAATGATGACTTGTCAGCAATCCTGAAAAGTAGGTTTTCCAGAAAGCAAGCATGGCCAAAGGTACCAGGGCAATAAACAGGTAGCCAAAATACAACTGCTGCATTTTGTTCAGGAAGCTTTTCATACGGCTATTCGTTGTATTGTTTGAATTATACGGCATTACCAGAAGGGCGGTTACTAAGGTAAATGTAATACAGCAGTATAGAAGCCACGGTCTACCAAATCAACCATAGCGCGTATAAAATCATGCAATCAGGATATGTATCACCACAATTTTAACCAATTAAAAACAGGCTATCGGTACTTCGTCAATACATTTGTACTCTCTTCACTTATAAAACAGGCATATTGAAACTGATACGGTTCATTCCAGCATTCATCTTTCTCATCATTACAATAATTTTATTGTGCCTGCCTGGCAACAATGGGTTTCCGGGAAGCTGGTGGTTCAGGAAGATTCCTCAGTTTGATAAACTGGTACATATAGGTATGTTCGGTATGCTTTGCTTCTTATTTCATTTACCCGCCTGGAAAAGCAGTTTACAAAACGGGGCCAGACAACGCTGGTTCTGGCTGGTGAGTGTAGGATCAATTGTTTATGGTACAGGAATGGAGTTTGTACAACGGGAACTCATTGTAAACCGTTCATTTGAAGAAGCTGATATACTGGCCGATTCGGTGGGCGCCCTCGGAGCATTGGCATTATCGCAAACATTGTTTTTGCGTAAAACCACTACTACAGCTTAAATATTGATAGTCAGCAGTTATAAAAAAAATTGTCCCCCGTGGAAACGGGGGACGCAACCAAAACTAACTGCTTATGAGAAAATTGACTACTTGCTTATATCTTGTATTAACGCAAATTCAGTGCCAAAAGATTTTCCGGATTTGTTAATCCTTTCTAAATACTATTCCTATTCTTCCTCTTAGATACCTTTTCTTTTTTCACTGTTGCCTGATGCAAAGTT
>DPWF01000295.1:0-945 GCA_003526435.1 Chitinophagaceae bacterium
ATGTTTACTTATATCTGAAAATGATCCTTCCCCGACTTAAATCGTATGGACTCATTTCAACCCCTACTTTATCACCCGGTAAAATTCTGATATAATGCATCCTCATTTTACCTGAGATGGTGGCCAGAATTTCATGGCCATTTTCTAACTTCACCCGGAACATAGCATTGCTCAGGGCTTCCAGAATTACTCCATCTTNNGACATACTATTTTTGGGGCTGCAAAGATATTAGTTTGCAATGGAAATATGAAAATTTCGGGGAAAAAATTCCTGATTTTGTGGAAAATAGGGTAAAATAATGGCCCTGAACCCCTTACAAAGGCAAATATAACTCATCTGAACAAGGCCACCGGCAGTATAATTTCCCAATAATTGGCCGATGTGGGCCCGCTAAACTGCCGGTCGAGCAACCTGCTATACCTTAACCCGAAACTAACCGGCTCCTGGTTCCACCATTTTGTATCGAACATCAATTCGCCCCCTATGAANNGGTTCCAAAATGAAATTTTCGACCCGTTCTTAGGCTTTTGCCAACCGACTGATCATAAAAGACATTCATCCTCACCCGCTGAAAGTATACCAATTGCCCAAAACCCCAATCAGGATAAAGCAGTGGAAAATGATAATTCACCCCCACTTTATACGCCCTCGGGAAATTTACTGAGCGATAACCCCTCGAAAAAGGAAAATTGTCTGAGAAAATATACTGATTCAGCGTATCCCTGCTTTGCAGGGCACCTGTTAGCACCAGGTTATGCGTGGGCCCTAATCCAGGCAAATAAATGGCCCCACTCACCAACATCTGCCAGGCATTGGTATTTCCCAGAGCCGTACGGTACCGGGTGGAGATGGCCTGCCCCCATCTTGGAAAAATTTGCCTTAATGCCCTTTGCGACTGCGCGGAATAGGAAACACTAAAATCAAGGTAGTTTACATTGGCGTTT
>DPWF01000295.1:953-1256 GCA_003526435.1 Chitinophagaceae bacterium
GTATTCACGGTAGTTTGCAAGACAAGACTTCGATAGTTTTTTCCTGATGTCAGGTTCAATGGCAAACGCAAACCGGCATAGGCCGCCAGCTCGTCCCAATGAACCGTCGTATCCCGATTCAGGTAAGCCGATCGTTGCCAGGTTTGATTGGCACCATACACAGTTTGCATAAAACTTCCACCATAAGCCATGTCAAGCCCTAATTTATGACTGCCTTCATTTTCATTATAAGTATATGCCAGTTCCGTTAAGAAAGTATTCAACACATTTTCTCCATAGAGCGTAAATGAATATTCGGGTCGG
>DPWF01000295.1:1268-3748 GCA_003526435.1 Chitinophagaceae bacterium
CTATGAATATTTACAAGTTTTGTGGCTTTTTTGTATGGACTTACATTGAAATCTCTCGTCTTCAACTTTTCACTAAAACCAAAATCTGCTGATGAAATACCCATATCAGTGTACAGTGGCTGCATCGTATGTTCAACCGGTGCCAGCTCCCATTTGGGAATAAAAGATGCCAGCCTGAAACCCTCAGCCGTAAATACGGACCCCACCAGTTTACCCTCCCTCAATACGGCCTGATAAATACCGGTTGGATAAGAAGCCAGTCTGTATGGACCTTTTACAGTTATTCCATCATCGATAATACTCCAGAGTTCATCGCGTCCCTGGTACGTACTGGTAAATAAAAGTGTATCGCCCTGCACCTGCAAATAACCGATGACGCGATTGGCTGTAGCCAACATTATTCGTTCACTCTTTCCTGAACTGTTGTACCAGCCAATACCCATATGTCCATTAGCCTGTCTGTGAACAGCATAAAAACCATTCTCTTTTTTTCCAAATCGTGGATAAGAAAAAATCTTTTCAGCAGATGACAAAACCGTATCTGTATTACCTGTTGCCACATCAACTTTTACAATCGAACTCCCGTCATTGGTGTGTAGATCTATTGCCAGTATTTTTTGCAGGTCGGAGGAAATATCGGGAGTGAACAAACGTGTACCCGTTCGAACAACCTGCTCTGTTTGCGAAGTGAGATCAAAGATTTTCAGTGTATTTGTTTCAACATTGCCCCAACGGATATCCGGACGGTAACTGGTATACACAATTTTATTGTTCCGGGAGGTGTAATATGGGTCAATGGCAATATCTCTCACCCTGATGCTTTCTGTTTTACCACCTGGTAACACTTTGGTAAAACTCGGAACTGCTGTATAACTGTTCCGGAGAGTAAGAATGGAGCCGTCTTCCATCAGGTAGGGAAAACGATAATTCAATACATTGTTTTTCTCGGCGTTGGTTATCCAGTTGGGCTCTTCAGGTGCCGAAACTTTCCACTGGGAACGAAAATAGCCCAATGCATCATTTACAAACTGATCAAATGAAACACCTGTATGTTTTTTGATGGCACCCTGGAATGGGTAAATCAGTGGTTTGAAACGGGCAGCATCATTGGTTACTTTTTGCCAGATATCGTCACCATATTGTTTACGACCATAAGCTACCAGCAAATAACCAAGATCATAATGATTAGGTATATAATGTCGTAAAGAGCCATTGCGCAGTTTCATGTAACTATATTGTTTCCCCGACCGATGCAATGACATATAACCATTAAAAAACTCCGGTAATTTACCCCTGCCCTGTTCTGTTAACTGCGTTTCGCTATACACTGCATCCCCTTCGAAAAACCAGTCTGGAATACTCGCAGCATTCGCCACTGCCTGCCCCTCTTCACCCAAAATAACCGATGCCAGTTTGGATAATCCTTTTTTAAAATTGCCGTATTGCTGTACATGTCTGTATTCATGAATGGCCAGGTTACTTACCCAGTCATAAGCTCCCAACTCAAAGGCACTTTGCGGGGCAGTAGTATAAAATTCACTCCTGAAAGGCGCGAGCCCTACATAGGCGTTTGAAAAAAGACTGCGGTGTTGCAGCACCATGTTTACTTTTCGCAGATCGGGTCCTAAGCTGTTGAGGTTGTGTTGTTGCAACCCATGTACAATCCTCGCAATTTTCTGCGCCTGTTTGTCATTGCCTTCGGGGAATATGACCCTTACCGTATCGGTGTCAATCTGTTTCCATCGCTGACGTGAAGGATTGCCTCCAAAACGCTGGGCTATCAGTTGCAAAGAACTTAAGAAAAAGAATGACAATAAAAAAGCAGAACGCATGTGCCTGAATTTATCACCAAGATACATAAACGATGTAATGCAGCTAACAGCTCTGCAGGTTCGTTCAACAAAAAAAGGACACCAGTAGCCGGCGCCCTTTCCATTTTTTTCTGATTGGATTACATTGGATCCCGGGTAAGATGAATTTTGGTCATATCCAGGTAATGGTTTTGTAACTGGTGAACATAATGAACATCAGGATGATGTCTTCTGTCTTCCCGGTACCACATTTCAATCTTCGAAAAATCTCCCGACTGTGGTGTTACCAGTCGAAACGAACCCTTCATATATTTCACGGAACCATCGTCGTTGGGTTGTTTGGCAAAACTGAGTTTCAACAATGCATCTTCATTGAGTGGAAGTGGATGCAGGTGATCTGTACTAAACCAGAATTCCTGTACATCTGTCTGTACACAAACCTGTTTTTCATCTCCATTCAGGCGAACTACTTCCCCCTCCCACATTTTTCCCTCATATTCCGCCAATACGTAGTCCCCGATTTTAATGTCGCTGAATTTAATCATATGGCAATTCGTTTTAGGACCATAAGTTAAGGAATTTTTGAATTGGAAGAAAGTCCGCAAGACCGAAAGTCGGAAAGCCTGAAATATTTCTGTATAAGAGCATGTCCTTCTGTGTATCTCTCTG
>DPWF01000236.1:0-177 GCA_003526435.1 Chitinophagaceae bacterium
AAGAAACGGATACAAATGTCAATCAGTAAGTTCGGCACATAAAAAACCCCGACGATTTAAACTGTCGGGGTTTGAAGATTTTCTGTAGTTGTAGTAGATTAATACCTGTTATATCCACCACCGCCACCGTTACCACGATCGCGGTTGTATCCGCCACCGCCTCCACGGTTGCCACCA
>DPWF01000236.1:250-4355 GCA_003526435.1 Chitinophagaceae bacterium
CGACCCAACACTTCTGTGTCGTGAAGGGCACTGATAGCAGTACGCGCAGCCTCATCATCAGACATTTCAACGAAACCGAAACCTTTGCTACGGTCGTTATTGAATTTGTCGGTAACAATTTTGGCGCTCGTTACTTCACCATAGGGAGTAAACAGGTTCTGCAGATCATCACTGGTCATGTTCCAGTTCAGATTTCCAACGTAAATGTTCATGTTCTTTTTAAAAATTAAGTGATCAAAAACCAATGAGAAACCAGTAACCAAAAACCCTGAAACATTTACGTAAAAACGTTCTGAGATATGGAAGACCTTTCATTGGACTACCGAAGATAGGGAATTTGGGGGATTGACAAGTTTTTTTCGCCTCGGGTATTTTTTAGGTCAAAATCAGTGATAAATACCGATAAATCGGTATAAAAAAGCCCCCGCAGTGCTGTGGGGGCTGGAAAAACTTGTTTTCGGACGTATTATTCGCCTACCACTTCAAAGTCAACTTCAGTAACATGACCGTTACCAAAATCAATAGAAGCTTTGTAAGCACCCAGTTCTTTTACATCATCTACAATACTGATACGCTTGCGGTCGATCTCATAACCTTTCTGGTCACGGATGGCGCGGGCAATCTGCAGAGAAGTGATGGTTCCGAAGATTTTACCACTGGTACCGGTTTTGGCACCCAGTTTTACAGGAGAAGCTTTCAGCACGTCGATCACTTTATTGATCTCAGCCAGCATAGCCGCTTCTTTCTTCGACTGTACTTTCAAACGCTCTTCTAATTGTTTGAGGTTAGAAGGATTTGCTTCTACAGCAAACTTCTGAGGGATCAGAAAATTTCTGGCATAACCGTTCTTAACGTTTACCAGTTCATTACGACCGCCCAGATTGTCAACATCCTGAATTAAAATTACTTGCATGATTGTTTGTTTAGTTCCCAAGAGCCCAGAGAAATATTGATCTCTGTCTCCCGACCCTTGTCGGGATTAGGGAAGGTGACTAATAAGTATAATTCAAAATTAAAAAGTCAAAATTCAAAACGGTTTTTACTTTTTAATTTTGACTTTTTAATTTTATTTCAATAAATCCGTTACATAAGGCAACAGCGCCATCTGGCGTGCTTTCTTAACTGCATCAGATACTTTACGCTGGTATTTCAGAGAGTTACCGCTCAAACGACGAGGTAATAATTTACCCTGCTCGTTGATGAATTTTTTCAAGAACTCGATGTCTTTATAGTCAACGTATTTAATGCCATACTTTTTGAAGCGGCAGAATTTTTTCTTTGGCTTCTCCTGTTTGATAGCGGTCAGGTATTTGATCTCATTTTTTGCCATGATTAACCCTCCGTTTTTTCAGTTACAGCAAATCCGCCATTTCTTTTTCTGTAGTTGTACTCGACGGCGTATTTATCGAGTTTGGTTACCATGTGACGCATTACCTGCTCGTCACGTAAAAGCTGGATCTTCAATTTTTCATTGAAATCGGTAGGTGCGCTGTACTCCAGGATCCAGTAAATACCTGTTGTTTTTTTCTGGATCGGGTAAGCCAGTGATTTTAAACCCCATGGGTTACTGAATACGGTAGATCCACCATTTTCTTTGATGAAATCTTCGTACTTCTTCTGAGAAGCCTTGAAATCTTCTTCAGACAGTACCGGAGTGAAAATCACCATCAATTCGTAATTACTCATTACCTGAATTTTTAGGTTTTTAAATTGGTTTTTCCCAGTGGATTCCCCGAACATAACTGTTGGGAGAAAATCTGCCAATAACAGATTTGGGGCTGCAAAGGTAAGGGATTAGAAGGAAAAAATGAAGGAAAAGTCGGAAAGTCCGGAAGTCCGGGGTCATGTTAGGGCTGCAAAGATATACTACCTGCTTACTTTCTGACTTTCCGACTTCCAGTCTTCCGAACTTATTGATAATCAATCACATTCCTCAAGAAAACCATATAAACGGGGAAATGATCGCTGTAACCACCTCTATACCGGTTACCTTCCCAGGTTCGCATCGGATACCCCTTATAACGACCACTATATTCGGCCAGGTAAGACGGGTTAAAAATATGATCCCTGAAAAAATGGTAACCAGGGCCATTTTTGTTCAGCCAGCTTTGCGATAACATGATCTGGTCAAACAAACCCCAACGATCGCGATGGGCCAGCGTACCAACCCCTTTTTCTAACCAGCCGGCCCATGGATTAAATAAATCTCCCGTTTTGAGTTCCGAAGTCTTTTCTTTCGCTCTCAACCCTTCCCTGATACTCCTGTCGTCAGGGTCATCATTCATATCTCCCATCACGATCAATTTTGCTACCGGATCTTTTGCCTGGATCGAATCTATATGCTTTCTGCAAACAGTAGCTGCTGCCATACGGGCAGGGTCGCTTCTTTCCTGACCACCCCTTCTGCTTGGCCAGTGACTTACATATATGTGAACAGTATCTGTATGCAGCAGACCTTTACAGTATAAAATATCTCTTGTAAAACGTTCATCCTTGCTGTTACCTGGTAAAGCCACAAATAATTTCTGTGCTTCAAGTGGCATAAAATAAGAAGGGTTATAAAGGAGCGCCACGTCAACGCCCCTTGCATCTTTCGATGAAGCATGTACAATATGATAATTCCTTTTCTGCAAAACAGGATGCTGAACAAGAAACTGAAGTACTGTGTCATTTTCAATTTCAGCTACACCCAATATGCTCAAGCCATTATCAGCATAAGCAGTTCCTATCTCACTGATCACTCGTGATAGTTTATTCAGTTTGTCTTTAAAAATAGCAGTGCCATACTTTTTCACACCATGTGGTGTAAAATCATCATCGTTGATCAAAGGGTTGTTAATGGTGTCGTACAAATTTTCAAGATTATAAAAACCAATCACAGCAACCTGATACCGCTTCACCTGAGATGAAGCGCATAAAAAGAATTGAACTGCGGCCAGCATGAATAGTATGTTTTTCATCATAAAAAATTGAAAAATGATTACGCTAAATACATCTTTTCATGACCGTATTTCCCGCAAAAATGATTGATGGTAATACAATTTGTTTCAGCACTTTTTATTTTGAGTGAAACAATTTGTATGAAGTATTTTATGTTGTTTATGATGTGCATTTTGTTTTGTTTCGAAGCACAGTCTTCGTTTAATAAAACAGATACCCTTCCGTCGAAATATGACAGCAGTTTATTACAACTCTTACTAAGTCAGGAATCGGTAGAAGCCGATGCCATATTAATGAACGAACAGGAGAGAGGTATCACAACAGCTACTGTATCGCCATTACATGGAGAAAAAGATGTGTTCCTGCAAATGGCTGCATTTCAGTTCAGCGCCATACGATACAGGTACAGAGGTTATGATGCTGCTCTTTCAGCCACACTCATGAATGGTTTATTGATGAATGATCTGCAACAAGGAAATCCTGCATGGTCTTTATGGAACGGTCTCTCACAAGTAATGAGAAGCAGTATTGATTTTACTGCTCATCGTTTCCAGGACAACTGGTTGGGCGATGCAGGTATTACAACCAGTACCGATATGCGAGTACTCGCACAAAGAAAACAGTTACAATGGGGGTATGCCAGATCCAACCGAACTTATACCAACCGGTATCATTTTTCTTACGCAACAGAAACCAATCAAAAAGGATGGTCATGGGCTGTAGCTGCAAATATTCGTATGGCCAGGGAAGGCTACAGGACAGGCTGTGAATATGAGTCGGGGGCCTATTATACAGCCATCGATAAACAATTCAGGAAAGCGGGACTGCTGTCATTTATTCTTTTTGGTTCAGTGCAGCACTATGGTAAACAGGGTGCTGTTACTGCAACTGTAACAGATTTGCATGGCAATGCATATAATCCGAACTGGGGATACCAGCAAGACCGGAAAAGAAATGCAGCGCTTGCGGGTCAGCATATGCCTGTTGCCATTCTTTCTTATGAATGGAACCCGGATAACCAGTCGGCCTGGACAACAAGCTTAGGAACAATAATGGGGAAAAGAACCGATACGGGGTTAGATTGGTACCAGGCGGCAGATCCACGACCAGATTATTACCGTTACCTGCCAACCTATCAAACAGATAGTTTTCTGCAAAGCCAGGT
>DPWF01000360.1:0-2964 GCA_003526435.1 Chitinophagaceae bacterium
AGCGATTCTGTTAATGCCGCTGCCGCCATGGCAGAGGATACCCCAATTTCTGCCTGACATCCACCCATGGCTGCAGATATGGTGGCTCCTTTTTTAAAGATGCTCCCCACTTCCGAAGCTGTGAGCAGAAAACGGATGACTTTTTCTTCATCATACCCATCACAAAATGCCACATGGTATTGCAGCACCGCCGGAATTACACCCGCTGCTCCATTGGTGGGAGCTGTTACTACTCTCCCAAAAGATGCATTCTCTTCATTCACTGCAAGTGCAAAACAACTTACCCAATCGAGAATATATTTAAAATCATTGCCGCCCGAACGAATGGCTGTTACCCAGGAAATATAATCAGTATAAGGCCTGTCGCCTATCAGTTTTTTATTAAGATCAAATGCACGACGTCGTACCTGCAAACCTCCCGGCAATTCACCTTTGGTATGACAACCCCTGTAAATACAATCACGCATGGTATTCCAGATATTTAATACAGCTCCGCGCGTAGTTGCTTCCGGGCGCCAGGCTGTTTCGTTCTCCATCACCACTTCGTTTACACTCATGCCTGTTTTCATACACCAGTGCAAAAGATCGTCGGCCGTATTAATAGGAAATGGAAGATCAACTACCTGTTGTCCGGCTTTATCTTCCCCCTCTTTTACTACAAACCCACCACCAATAGAATAATAGGTTTCACTAAAATGTTCCCCATTCTTCAACGACACTAAAAAGGATAATCCATTCGGATGAAAGGGTAAGGTTTCATTAAAAAGAAACTGCAGATTTTCGGGGAAATGAAAGGGTATGGATACTTTACCACCTAATAATAAAGTCTGTGTATGTTCTATCTCTTTTATTTTGGGGGTGATGCTGTTTACATCAATCGTTACGGGATCCTCATTACTTAATCCTAATAGCACTGCTATATCGGTACCGTGCCCCTTTCCTGTTTTTGCGAGTGAGCCATACAGCAACACCGTAATAGAAGCTACTTCTTCAAGACTATGGTTGGTTTTAATTGTTTCTACACAACGTAAAGCTGCACGCCAGGGTCCCAATGTATGCGAACTGGATGGACCTACCCCAATTTTAAACATATCAAATACCGAAATAGCTTCGTGTGGCATGGGTATCGTTTAGGATGTAAAGTTAAGCAGATGAAGAGTCCGAAAGTCCGGAGTCAGGGAGACCGGAAGATATTTTTGTAAAATAGTGGAATGCTGAGATTTTATCATGAAAATCTGTGTTCAATCCTTCCCGCAGTACCTTAATTTTACTTATGAGATTGTTATTGCTTTTAAGCCTGTTCTTCCCCACTGTGCTTTGCGCCCAGATCAAAAAAGTGGATACTGTTTTTCTGAAACAGCTCTTGCTATCAAAACCCGAGCTATTCAATACAATCCTCCAAAACAGGGATAGTTTGCGCGTTCAAATCATGTACACACAAATTGATCGTGATAAAAAGAACAAACCGGTATTTACTGATTTTAGTTTTCACCTGAATCCGAATGAATATTTCTATCCTGCCAGTACGGTTAAAATGCCGGTGGCTTTTCTGGCGCTTGAGAAACTGAGTAAGGCAAAGAGAGCAGGTGCACCCATTCATCTGCAAACCACCATTATTACTGACAGTGTGGATATGATCCGGCACATCAATAGATTACAAGACACTGTGCCAAACCGATCAACCATTGAACGTTTTATCAAACAGATTTTCCTTGTCAGCGATAACGATGCTTTTAACAGGTTATATGAATATTTGGGTCAGGAGTTTATTCAACAATCACTGGCAGCAAAAGGGTATCCCGATGCTATTATCCGTCACTGGCTCAGTGTGAGCAGAACAGATGAACAAAACAGAAGATCACGTCATGTAGCATTTCTTACCAATACCGGGGGACTGTTAACAACACAACCACCTACTGAAAGCAAAGCAGTCTTCCCTCCCTTTCAATCCAGTATAGGCAAGGGATATTATGCAGGTAATCAATTAGCACATGAACCATTTGTGTTTGATAGTAAGAACAGGGTGTACCTGAAAGATTTTCATCGCATGTTACAAACTGTGATGATGCCCGATGCATTCCCCAAAAAACAGCGATTCGATTTTACGAAAGAGGATTATCAATTTTTATATCGCTGGATGAGTGCATTTCCCTCAGAGAGTGAATCTCCTAAATATGATACCAGTAAAGTGGGCGATGCTTCCGCTAAATTTCTTTTCTATGGTGCTGCGAAAGGCAGGGCACCCAAGCATATCCGTATTTTCAACAAGATCGGCGGTGCTTATGGTTTCCTCACAGATGTCTGTTACTTTGTTGACTTTGAAAAAAAGATTGAGTTCTTTCTCAGCGCCACCATCTTATGTAACAGTGATGGCATTTTTAACGACGACAAATACGATTACGACAGCATTGGTTATCCTTTTCTCAAGCACCTCGGACAACTCATATATGAGCATGAACTACAAAGAAAGAAAAAAAGGCTGCCGGATTTAAGTAGATACAAGGTTGAATATTAGTCCGAAAGTCCGGCGTCGGAAAGTCAGGAAGAATATTTTTCCCCGGTTTTGGGTCGTTTGCCTTGTAAGTATGTAAGAAGCAATCATGATCATCTGTGTTCCTTTCTCCTCTCAATAATCATCTCCATATCTGCCTCTGCATCAGACTTTCGGACTTCAGACTACCGGACTTCCCTCAAAACTTACATCTGTTTGCTTGTTTTTTACGAACTTTCCGCTCGCAAAATTCAAGTAACCAATTTATTTAATGTAAGAGCAATGCAATTATCCTCGCTTCTCAACCGGTTTAATGAGCCGGAAACCCTTAAAATGGCCAAACTGGGCCGTGAATTAAGAGCCAAAGGTATCGATGTGATCGACCTTAGTTTAGGTGAACCCGATTTCGATACTCCACAGCATATTAAAGATGCTGCCATTAAAGCCATCAACGATAACTGGAGCCACTATAC
>DPWF01000360.1:2986-3709 GCA_003526435.1 Chitinophagaceae bacterium
TTGTACCAAACTGAAGCGTGATAATAACCTGGATTATGCTCCTGAAAATATTATTACTTCTACCGGTGCCAAACAAAGTCTGGCCAATGCCATTCTTGCACTGGTTGATGAAGGGGATGAAGTAGTAATACCTACACCGTATTGGGTTACCTATTCAGAGCTGGTTAAAATTGCACGTGGTAAAGTAGTAGAAATCAGAACAACTGTTGAGAATGGTTTTAAAACCACAGCCGCTGAACTTGAAGCTGCCATTACACCCAAAACAAAAGTTTTCATGTTTTCTTCACCCTGTAATCCATCGGGTGCGGTATATAGCAAAGCAGAACTCGAAGCACTCGCCGCAGTGTTCAGAAAATATCCTGATGTTACGATTCTCTCTGATGAAATTTATGAATACATCAATTTCGTTGGACAACATGAAAGCATTGCACAGTTTGCTGATCTGAAAGACCGTGTGGTGGTGATCAATGGACTGAGTAAAGGTTTTGCCATGACCGGATGGCGTCTTGGTTATATTGCCGCCAATGCCACTATTGCCAAAGCCTGTGAAAAATTACAGGGGCAGTTTACCAGTGGCACCTGTTCTATTACGCAAAAAGCAGCCGTAGCAGCTTTAACAGGCGATTTACGTCCGTCGGAAGAGATGACAGAAGAATTTACGAGGAGAAGAACAAGAACACTTGAACTCGTAAAAGCAATACCTGGTTTCAAATGTTTTGAACC
>DPWF01000352.1 GCA_003526435.1 Chitinophagaceae bacterium
TAAGGTTTTCGAGTATATAGTAAAAGGCCAGACTGGCCGTTACTGCCAGTACAAAAGGGAATATAGTGACCCAGTTAAATGGTAATGGCCTTCTCCTTATTCTAAGATCCATCTGTTGACCTGACCTCATAGCTGGTATTGAGTCTTCCAAAGGAAAAAAAATAAGACGTTGCGTCTCTATCAGTTTAGTAAAAGCATATTCTACGCCTAACATATACAGGTATAATAACCCTATCTGCAGAAATACAAACAACAGCCACCCTTTGATAGATTTTATTCTAGGCAGTAAAAAATACACATTGATATAAAAAACAATTGCCAGCACCAATACACTCACCGCCCTGAAACTCATGAGGAAATTTTTATCGGGCCCCCTGTTCGGGCGCAGGCTGATACTTTCCAGAAAAAATATAAGTGAAAAAATACCTGCCCATACCGCTATATGCAGCACTATATTCCGGGAAGTAGTATTTTTTTGGAAAACCATTTTCATGTGCGAAATTCAACTGATTTGTGCTAAACAAATCACAAAATGAGATGAACTGCTCTTTTTTACCGGCGATTGAAAAAAATTGGGGGAATAAGACTACTCCCCCTCAACCTTATTCAATACTAAGCCTGGCTGCAATACAACCAAGTATTTTATATGCCGGTTGGCATTAATCATATCTTCTTCCCAATGTGTACCAGAAATCGCGATAACTGATCGTGAGATTAAAGGATGTATATTTTTCTTTGATCATTCCATTATTTACATTCCCTCTCATACCCAGCTCTATACTTCCATTCAATCCTAATCCACTTCTGGTAAGCATGGTTCCTGCTCCAAGGGTGATGCCATATTCGGTTAACTGGTGGCCCTTATAGTTTAAATATGTTTTATGCCGAAAAGCTCCCGCCTGTAATTGATAGGCATCGTATTCTATGTTACGAAATACTTTTTTTGGTGCGTATTCAAGTCCAAATGAATACCTGTTACTATTGTTCAAAGAATATCCAAATCCTTTATACTGAAGATTGCTCCAGGGCTGAGATGTATAATCAAATGCAAGGGTATATGCTTTCTTATAAGTTAATGCCAGTCCGCCTGCATAAGAAACAGGAATCGTAAAATATCCGGGCTGGTCTTCTTCACGTTTTACAATGGGCGTTTCCTCTTCCCGCACTTCAAGACTATACACGGCATTTAAAGATGTTTTGCCAGAGAAAGTAGCGCCCGCTGATAATAGAAAATTCTTATGCACTTGTGTTTGCCATTGCCATCCCAGCTTAAAAGAAGGACCACTCATGAAAACATTACGCTTGGTTAAAAGAGAAGCCGATACATTACTCAATACTTCCTCTTCTTCGTTCTTCTGGCCAAACAAATAAGAAAGTTCAACTCCCAGCGACATCTTTTTTCCTACCTTAAATGCGTTAGCGAGGTATACTTTATTCAGACTACCCGTTCCCTCATAATAAGTATTAGCGAAAAGATTGCTGCCCTGTATGTTTTTATTCCCGTAAAAGGAATAGTTGGAACTACTTACAGGCAATACGCCAAAACTTGCTCCCCATCCGGACTTTAGTTTAATGGCCAGAGCTGCTTTTTTAAACTGCATATCAGACGATGTTGCATTGGTACCATCTGTAATGGCTTCACCCGAATACCCTACCGAACGGAAACGTGTAGATAATTCAAAATGAAAAAACCTGTCTTCCAGGTAACTATAAGATGCCGGATTGGAATGATTCAGGTAACGATAAGAGGGAAGTGCAAGACCTGCATGACCCATACCTGTGGTACGATCAAAAGAACTCTTCTCAATATCACCAATACCTAAAATGGAATAAGGTGAAGTATTATTCTGTGCCACCACACTACTGCATAACAAACATGCCTGAATCAACAACACCGGTTTAAGCATTACCCTTCTATTTAACTGTTGCATAATAAATCTGTAACTCAATTTTATTATCTGCATGCTGCCTGTCTCCAATAATTGCTCTCTTAAATTCATTGATATAAGCGGGTGAAGGTGGCAATAACAATAACCCATTTCTGTTTTCGGTTTCAGCAGCCAGCAATGCCTGTATATATTCAGTTACATCGTATGTGTACTGGGTAGTACGACCATACAATAAATCTAACTGAAGGTCTCCTGTTTGTGTCACTGCTTCTCCCGAACTGTTTTGGAGGCTAAGATTATTCCCAATCTGGTTCAGCAAATTGGTTTGTGCCAACCTGAGTGAAGCCGGAAGACCGTACAGGTTTTGATAAGTACCATTAACCGGTCGCACGATAAGTTTAGCCTGTAATATTTTTACAAAATGCGGCACTTTCAATATTTCTCTGATACTGGGAAACCGAATCTTAGTCATTACTCCTGACAAATACTGAACATATGACTGGTTAGCCGTTTGCGTACTCGGTATTTCATTCGCCAGGCTATTGAGTTGTTGTAAAGCCGTACCGGTTCTGTCTGTCCTTATTTCGTTAAAATGGTGTGCCGTATTATTCAATGTAAAATCAGTATACAGTTCCTGTTTATACAGACCTGGTTTTGTATAATGCAATCGCATTTTTACACTATCCTTAAACCCTATCAGTAAGCGGTTGGTAGCAGATGTAATGCGCAATCCTTTCATATACTGTATAAACCCATCTATGGTATTGATCTCCGGATCTGCAGGATGCTGGAGTTTGTTGAAAATGGCTCTCCCAAACTGGTCATTCAGGCGAATAGAAATAGTATCAGCCCGTAAAGGCCTGACCCATACGTTGGCTTGTGCCAGCGGATTTGTAAATACCGGAACGCTTTGTGTATTATATATTACCGCACTCTCATTATATGCCGAAATAGCTGCAGAGAGTTGATGTACTGAAACAGGCACCGGCATGCTGGTGTCTCCATAATAATGCTGATTGGGTGTAAGAATCAGTTCTATTGAATCGTAGGTAACATCACGGTATACATCCGTGTATGACAGTAATGCCAGTTCAAAATAATTCGATGCCCTGATCTTTCCCAGCAAGAGATCGTCATAGCCACCTATAAATGAAATGCCGGATGCAGATGTGCCGAATGAATCAACATGAATATTAGATAACGATACCTGAAAAGTATCGCTCATTACAATCTGGGTGTTCCCGTTATCGAGATACTGGTCACCAAACTTTATATCAACTTTGGTACAGGATACACCAATCAGTAAAATGGCAAAAAAAGTAATGGTAAAATATCGCTGGAACATTTTTTGGGGCTTGGTAAAAGATCATTAACAGCCACAATGTTAGATGGCTATGCTGTTACAGAATTGTTAGTATAGACAGTGCGTACTGATATCACTGCGAGTTTGTTTTTTCTTTCTGCAAACACTGCCAGGTCTTATATCTCAGGTTTTTTATTGCCAATTGTTTCGTTTTTAATCCGTCGGATAAAAATCATTGTTCATCTATAAAAATGAATCCTAAATCCATTTTAACGATTTGCCGAGGTTGTATAACAATAATTTCAGCAAAAATTTTTTCATGAAGCAACTGAGATACACATTTTTCTTACCTGTAAGTCTTGTATTATTAATCGTATCCTGTACCAAGAGCAGTGACAACAGCGATGAAGAAAGCGGCAACTGGATCAAAAGATCAGATTTTGAGGGGAACGCAAGAACAGAAGCGGTTTCTTTTGTCATTGGCGATACTGCTTATGTAGGAACGGGTTTCGATGGCACCAATCGTTATACTGATTTCTGGGCCTATGATCCTGCAAAGAATTTCTGGGTACAGCGTGCGCAGTTTCCGGGGAAAGCAAGAAATTCTGCCGTAGGGTTTACTGTAGGAAGCAAAGGATACATTGCCACAGGTTATGATGGCGTTAACCGGCTGAAAGATAATTGGGAATATGATCCTGCCGCCAATCAATGGACACAGAAAGCAGACTTTGGTGGAACAGCACGTTATGATGCTGCAGGTTTTGGCATCGGCGATAAGGGTTATATCACCACAGGCTTTGATGGTGGATATACCAAAGATTTCTGGGAGTTCACACCAACGGGTGGTGTTGGTAATACAGGTGTGTGGACACAACTGATCAGTCTGGGTGGCACCAAACGTTCGGGTTCCACTGTTTGGGTACACAATAATAAAGCATATATAGTAGGTGGCCTTAATAACGGAGCGGCCATTAATGAATTCTGGATGTATGATCCTGTAGCTGCGAGCTGGCAGGAACTGAGAAAAATATCGAATGTAAGTGACGAAAGTTATGATGATGATTACAGCGATATTATTCGTTACAATGCCGTTGGTTTTGTCATCAACAACAAAGGTTATATCTCAACCGGTGAAAATGGTGCTTATGTAAGCAAAACCTGGGAATATGATTTTGTTAACGACTTGTGGACCCGCAAAACCAGTTATGAACGAGCTGAAAGAAGTGGAGCCGTCGCTTTTGTAGTTAAAGGTCGGGGCCTTATTACCTGTGGCAGGAACAACTCTTATTATTTTGACAACCTTGATGAATTTCTACCCGATGTCACCTATAATTCAAACGATTAAACGAAACTGGGTGTACATGTTTTTTCTCATGGCTATGGCCATTTTTGTACACCGGTTCTTTATTGAGCAGCCATTGAAGACAGGTTACGAAGTTTTTGTGTTGCCAAAAGGATGGGGTTACCGAATTATACAGAACAACAAAGTCTTCATTCAGCAGGAACAGATTCCGGCTGTTCAGGGTTATGCCTTTTTTCAGACAAAACAGGATGCGGAGAATACTGCCAAACTGGTAACACGCAAAATGAAAGATCATGAATTACCCATGGTGTCGATTGCAGAGTTAGATAGCATGGGTGTTGTTTATTAATATGATTGCCCGGGGATTAAGACCCCGGGCAATATAGTATCAGTCACTGATCTCCACTATTTTCTTATTCCTCAACTGCTGCATGGCTTTAGGTACCATTTGCAACACTTCATCTTTTAAGGTCTGAATGAGTTTGGTTTTAATATGATCACGATGTGTTACGAGACTCACTTCTCTTGCCGGACTCGGATCTTTTAAACGTTTCACCAGCTTCATCTGTGTTTTATTGAATTCCATCACCGCCAGTTCAGGAAGAATGGTAAGGCCATTGCTTTTATCAACCATTCGTTTCAGTGTTTCAATATTCCCCGTGGCGTATTTGAAATGCAGGTCGCCACTTTTACGCAGCTCACATAAATTCAATACCTGTGAACGGAAACAATGTCCTTCTTCCAGTAACCAGAGTTCATTGGGGTCTATATCATCGGCCAGCACATATTTTTTGTCGTACAATGCATTCTTTCGCGATACATACACAAATAACTCTTCATAAAACAATACATCTTCCCTTATAGAAGCCTCTTTTAAAGGAGTAACCACCAGTCCGCAGTCAAGACGGTTATTCTTCAGTTCGTGTATCACTTCTTCCGTAATCGTTTCCTTGATTACCAGTTCCAGTTGCGGGTATTTTTCACGTATCTGTTTAAAGAGTGTAGGCAAAAGATAGGGCGCCAGTGTTGGAATGATACCAATACGCAGTTCGCCCGTCATTACATCTTTCTCATCATTAATCATTTGGCCGATCATGCCCGCTTCACGCAATACCACCCTTGCCTGGGTAATAATTCTTGTCCCTATTTCGGTTGGTATTACGGGTTGTTTGGTACGATCGAAGATCTTCACACCCAGTTCATCTTCCAGTTTCTGCAACTGCATACTCAGGGTGGGCTGGGTTACAAAACATTTTTCTGCTGCCAGTACGAAGTGCCGGTAAGTGTCTACCGCCACCATATATTCCAGTTGTGTTAGCGTCATAGATTAAATCTATATTATCATAAAGATAATCAATTTGAACTATCGGCTAATTAAGTGTAATCTTGCTGCTTGAATAAAACCCGTTTTCATCATCCAATTACCTTTTTAAAATAAATCAATATGGAAAATAATGCTAATGGCGACATCAGTAAATGTCCCTTTCACAATGGCAGCCTGAAGCAGGCAGCCGGTGGTGGTACACGTAACCGCGACTGGTGGCCCAACCAGTTAAACCTGAATGTACTCAGGCAGCACTCAAGTTTATCTGATCCAATGGATCCTGATTTTGACTATGCCAAAGCGTTTCAATCGCTCGACCTCGATGCAGTTAAAAAAGATATTACTGATCTGATGACTACATCACAGGATTGGTGGCCCGCCGATTATGGTCATTATGGTCCATTCTTCATCCGTATGTCATGGCACAGTGCAGGTACCTATCGTACCCATGATGGTCGTGGCGGTGCCGGTGCCGGTATGCAACGTTTTGCACCTTTGAATAGCTGGCCCGATAATACCAATCTTGATAAGGCCCGTTTATTATTATGGCCCATCAAACAGAAATATGGCAGCAAACTTTCCTGGGCTGATCTGATGATCCTCGCCGGTAATGTGGCACTGGAATCGATGGGTTTTAAAACATTTGGTTTTGCAGGTGGTCGTGCCGATGTATGGGAACCCGATGAAGATGTGTATTGGGGCAGTGAAAAAGAATGGGTAGCTCAACACAGAAATCCTGAAAGCCTGGAAGCTCCACTCGGTGCCACAGAAATGGGATTGATTTATGTAAACCCTGATCCGATTGCCGCAGCGAAAGCCATCCGCGAAACTTTTGGTCGCATGGCCATGAATGATGAAGAAACAGTTGCACTGATTGCAGGCGGACATAGTTTTGGTAAAACACA
Source organism: Chitinophagaceae bacterium (assembly GCA_003526435.1). Lineage (GTDB taxonomy): Bacteria > Bacteroidota > Bacteroidia > Chitinophagales > Chitinophagaceae > Sediminibacterium. The sequence continues at coordinate 6,725 of DPWF01000352.1, forward strand.
TGGTGCCGCCGATCCGGGTAAATATGTAGGTAAAGAACCCGCTGCTGCAGGCATTGAAGAGCAGGGCATGGGCTGGACAAATAGTTACGGATCTGGTAAAGGTGCCGATACCATTACCAGTGGATTGGAAGGTGCATGGACAACAACACCTACACAATGGAGTAATAATTTCTTTGAAAACCTGTTTGGATATGAGTGGGAACTCACGAAGAGCCCCGCAGGTGCTCACCAGTGGCAACCAAAAGACGGTGCAGGTGCAGGACTGGTTCCTGATGCACACGACAGCAGCAAACGTCACGCTCCATTTATGCTGACTACTGACTTGTCATTACGTTTTGATCCCGCCTATGAAAAAATTTCAAGACGTTTCCTTGAAAATCCTGATCAGTTTGCAGATGCATTTGCACGTGCCTGGTTTAAACTTACACACCGTGATATGGGACCTCGTGCAAGATACCTGGGTAAAGAAGTTCCTCAGGAAGAATTGATCTGGCAGGATCCTATCCCCGCTATTACGCACGAACTGATCAATGAATCAGATATCGCAACACTTAAAAACAATATACTGGCATCCGGATTATCGGTATCGGAACTGGTATCTACTGCATGGGCCTCTGCTTCTACTTTCCGCGGATCGGATAAGCGTGGTGGTGCCAATGGTGCCCGCATTCGTTTGGCGCCTCAGAAATTCTGGGAAGTAAACAACCCCTCACAATTGTCTAAAGTGTTGGATACATTGGAAAGTATTCAAAAAGCGTTCAATGCCAATGCCGGTAAAAAACAGGTATCACTTGCCGATCTGATTGTACTCGGTGGTTGTGCCGCTATTGAAAAAGCTGCAAAAGATGCCGAAGCGCACGCGGACGAAGACAAGAAAAAGCGTGAAGCAGTAGAAACTCGTAACCAACTTGAAAACGCAATTTACCAAGCAGAAAAAATGCCCGATGAGTTTAAAGACAAAATTAGCGATGAGGATGAAAAAGTCATTACTGATGCTGTCGAAGAAGCCAAAAAGCACAAAGACTCTGAAGACAAGGACGAGCTTGAAGCTGCTGCCAAGGCACTAAGTGACGCGATTATGCCAATCGGCGCCAAAATGTACGAAGCTGCTGCCAAAGAGGATGCACCTGCCTCTCAAGAGGGCGACGACAAAAAGACCGACGAACCCGTAGAAGGTGAAGTCGTAGACGAAAAAAAGAAGTAACAGCTAACACATAAAAATACCTCCGATATTCGGAGGTATTTTTTAATCTAACTTTTATAGTTCCAGGAACAATGCGGCCCACACCATGCCTGGGTCAGCTCGGTAAAATGGAGCGTTGTACCACGAACCATCGGGGTTCACGAGCTCCGGGAAGGTACCGTGCCGTTCAATTAACTGCGCAAAGCGCTGGTACTGTTCGGCGTATTCTGGGCGTTTCTAGCGACGTAGTGTATGCAAGTAGAACGTAGCGTGCCATGTCCAAATAGTGGTTCCGGTGTAGTTTGGCATTGTGATTGGTCCCATGCCTGGGCGGTATTTAAATCTGTTGGCATGCTCTCCGTACTTCAAAGGATACGGCTTGTTGAGCTTCTTTCG
>DPWF01000127.1:0-392 GCA_003526435.1 Chitinophagaceae bacterium
CGGCGCTGTTGCCATGATCCCTGTATTCGCGAAAGATATTTTGAAAACCGGTCCTATTGGTTTTGGCTGGCTCAATGCTGCTTCCGATATCGGTGCCATCCTTGTAGTCATTTTATTAACGCTTTTCCCGCTTCGTAAACAGCAGGGCAGAAAATTACTACTGGCGGTTGGCGGTTTTGGTGTCTGTATCATTGTATTTGCCTTATCGCAATGGTTCTGGCTCTCCTTTTTTGTACTGATGTTAAGTGGTATACTCGATGGCATCAGTGTTGTGGTAAGGGGCACCATTCTCCAACTTAAGACACCCGATCAGATGCGCGGAAGGGTGATGAGTGTGAACTCCATGTTTATCAACAGCAGTAATGAGCTCGGACAATTTGAAAGTGGTGTGG
>DPWF01000127.1:411-4228 GCA_003526435.1 Chitinophagaceae bacterium
TGGCGGCTAAATTACTGGGCGTGGTGCCTTCTGTAGTATTTGGTGGATGTATGACTTTACTGGTTGTTGCAACCACCTGGTTTAAAGCACCCAGTTTAAGAAAGATGGAATATTAAAAAGCATCCCGAAGGATGCTTTTATGTTACTGGTTAATCAGGTATGACGAGTTTATTGTTGTTTCGATTGATATCTGCCAGCCGCATGGATGGATCAATTTCTATGGACTTAATTTCCTGTATACCTTTTCCAATGGAGAATTTGTATTCAGGATGCGTCCAGCGCCAGGGTGCATGAACTGTTCTGGGTATTTCATTTTCTGCCGGCTTTGTTCCATACATCAGGTCAAGGGAAATTACATGCATTTCCTGTGAACCATCTTTATAAGTTACCAGCACATCAATGGGCATGGGCATTTTTCCTACACGTTTTACAGAGAGTGTGGTCTTACCATTTTCCACGTTAATGTCTCCCACTGCATAATCAATGGTTTTGGTTGAATTGATCCAGTATTCCTTATACCAGTCGAGTTCCATACCACTTCTTTTTTCTGCCACACGGATGAGATCGTTGGGATTGGGATGTTTGAATCTCCACTGATAATAATAATCGAGTAAAATCTGGTCACGTACTTTTTCGCCTACTATATAACCCAGTTGCGCCATAAATACTGCTCCTTTACTATATGCCGCAGCACTATATGCAAAATTGGTATTGAAGTGATCGGCATGCGTGCTTGCCGGTTCTTCCAATCCGCTCTTTGCGAGGTTAAAATAACTACGGTATGATCCTTCTGCGGCAAAACCGGTTCTGCCGCGCATTTCGGCCATTACGCGTGATGTAGCATAATCGGTAAATCCTTCATCCATCCAGGGATATAAAGCTTCATTACTTCCAAGCATCATCTGGTACCAGCTATGCATCCATTCGTGGATAGCAGTACCGATACTTGCATTCTTGAGTAAGGTAGCCATGGGATATTCCATACCCCCATCTCCTCCCTGGATAAAAGTGTAGGTTTTGTAGGGATAAGGACCAAATGTTTTGGCAATAATCGGATAAGCCAATGCAGTTGAATCTGCTACACGCTGCCAGCGGTTCTCTACTGAATCGACTGCCTTATATACTACGCGTATCAATGGACCATTCGCAGTGGTGCGTGTAATCATTTTATAGTTAGGATCGGCGGCCCACATAAAGTCGTGCACATTGTATGCCTGCCATTTCCAGGTAACAGTATTGCCTGTGGGTGTTGCGGCTTTTGTGCCTGCAGCTTCATATCCCCTGCCTATTTCATTGGCATTGACAAGATCGCCGCCTGCTGTAACAAAATAGTTTTTATCGATCGTGATATTCACATCAAAATCACCCCATACACCATAAAATTCTCTGGCGATATAGGGATTGGCATTCCATCCCTGGTAATCGTACTCTACAACTTTAGGATACCACTGGCTCATACTATAGCGAATACCTTCGGCATTGTCGCGGCCACTTCTCCGGATCTGCTGTGGCACCTGTGCCTCAAACTGTACATCGAGTTGCACTTTTGATCTGGGCATGATGGGTTTTGCCAATACCACTTCAAGTATGGTTTCGTGTACTTTCAGTTCCTGTGCAACCCCTGCAATTTTTACAGCAGCTACGTTCTGAAAACCGATCTGTTCCGGTGTGAGTTTGCTGATACGGTCTTTTACACGTGCGTCCCAGTCGAGTCCATCACTCATACGTGAGGGTTCTCTCAACACGGTTTTACCAAGTTCGCGACTGCGCACATCCATACTGCTGTTGGGTTGAAATGCATTCCAGTATAAATGAAAAAAAATGCGGTTGAGGGTATCAGGTGAAGTGTTCCAGTAATCAATTTTTACTGTACCAGCAAAACGATTGCTGTTTACATCCATGTTTACATTGATCTGGTATTTGATACGTTGTTGCCAACGATCGGATTGTGCTTTCAGCTCTGTAGACAACTGACAAATTACTGCTGACAATAAAATCGTCTTTAAAAATGTTTTTTTCATGCTGCATGAATCATTTTAAATAAATGCGGAAAGGATATCGATAATGTTTAATAAGATGATATTTTCCCTTATCGTAAAGAAACAGATTATGCCGTGGAAATAATCAAAAGACCGGTAGAAATTTATAAGTGGGCGAATCGGGGCTAGTCCGGATGACCAGCTACAACAATCACGATTTCTCCTTTCACCGTTTTGGCACGAAAATGATCAGCCACTTCTTTGATGGTTCCCCGGAAATTTTCCTCATAAAGCTTGGTGAGTTCGCGACTTACGGAACAGGGCCTGTCTTCACCAAAATAGCCTGCCATTTCATCAAGCGTTTTTACCAGCCGTACGGGACTTTCATAAAAAATCATGGTTCTCTCTTCGGTTACCAATTGTTTGAAGAGGGTCTGGCGACCTTTTTTAAGGGGCAAAAATCCTTCAAATACAAAACGATTGCCGGGAATACCACTATTAACCAATGCAGGAACAAAAGCGGTAGCTCCGGGCAGACTTTCTACTTTAATACCTTCCTGCAAACAGGCTCGTACCAATAAAAAAGCAGGGTCTGAAATACCGGGTGTTCCGGCATCTGTAATAAGTGCAAACTGTTTGCCTGCTTTCATCTGATCTACCAGATGTGACACTACTTTGTGTTCATTATGCTGGTGGTAGGGTGAAAGTGGTTTTTGAATCTGGTAGTGATTCAGGAAGCGTGATGATGTGCGTGTATCCTCACATAAAATTACATCTACCTGCTGCAATACTTCCAGTGAACGAAGTGTTACATCTTTTAAATTCCCGAGAGGTGTAGGAACGAGGTAGAGCATATGGCAGATGTGGGATGTCTGATGTAGGATGTCTGATATGGGATTTTATATATCCGAGATCAGACATCTTCAAATATCATTGTATCATTTCAATCTCATAAAACTCCATCACCGGGTTGGCGAGTAATTTTTTACTGGCTTCTTCGGCAATCTGTCTGGCTTCGTCTTCTGAGGCAGCATCGATCTGTAAAGTAATATGTTTACCTACCCTTACGTCGGTTACTGATGAGAGTCCGAGGTTATTTAAACCACCCAACACTGCTTTACCCTGTGGATCGAGAAGGTCTTTTAATGGCATTACTTTGATCTGCACGTTATAGGTCATGATTCTGTTTGTTTAAGGAGCAAAGATAAAACTACGTAGGCAATAAAACTAAGCGGAACTGCCAGCCAGCCAAATAAGATGGCTCCTATGATTGCTACGCCTGCGATCAGCAGGAATGGAAGTAATTTTTTGAAATTTACATTTTTAAATTTCAGGGCCATCATTGGTAAAGTAGACACCATGAGGTAGCTCACAATCAGTACCACCGCATACCAGAACCATTTATTGAGCAGCAGTGTAATTAACCATATTTCTGATGTGCCCCAGTAAATCAACGGAAAGGAAGCAAACAATAAACCTGCTGCAGGAATGGGCACCCCTTTAAAACCATATGTTTGTTGGGTATCGATATTGAACCTCGCCAAACGGTATGCCCCTGCACAGGGTACCAGAAAAGCGGGTAATAGCCAGGCAATGGGTGCATCGAGTCCATCGGGCTCTTGTGCAAGGCTTAAACGGAGGAACTGGTACACGATTAAACCAGGAGCCACACCAAAACTCACTACATCGGCCAATGAATCGAGTTGTTTACCCATTTCGGATGGCACTTTGAGTAAACGTGCCATAAATCCATCACAGAAATCGATAATGGCTGCCAGGGCAAGAAACAGGCTGGCCCATTGCATTTTTTCAGGTATTTCTACAATCGGCTCGCCCGC
>DPWF01000194.1 GCA_003526435.1 Chitinophagaceae bacterium
GAAACCGGTGAAAACAATATTGGAACAATAAAGAGATGAAGAAGATCGGGTGGAAGAAAAGATTGATCCAGGCTGCATGGATACTGGCAGGAGTTGGCACGGTGGTGCTGATGGGCGCAGCTATGCAAAAAAAGAACAGGAAAACCTGTACAGATATAAAGATTGAGATAACAGGTATTGAGGAGAACATGTTCATTGATGAAAAAGACATTCTTGAACTGGTGAATCAAAGCAGGAAGGTAATTGGTGCACCTGTATCTATGTTAAATCTTCGATCCATGGAAACGGCATTGGAAAAGAATCCATGGGTAAAGAATGCAGAAATGTTTCTCGACAATCAACAGGTGTTGCAGATTCAGATAGAAGAAAGACAACCGGTTGCAAGAGTGTTTACCATGCAGGGAGGATCATTTTACCTCGATAGTACAGGAGTAAGACTTCCTTTGAGTGATAAGCTGAGTGCCAGGGTGCCTATGTTTACAGGTTTTCCTTCTGATAACCTGAAATTGTCAAAACCTGATAGTTCTTTATTAAAAGATGTTGTTAAGCTGGGCAGGTATATACTGGCAGACTCTTTCTGGACCGCACAAGTGGCCCAGGTTGATATTGAACCGGGAAGGCAGTTTGAGCTGATACCCGTTTTTGGAGATCATGTTGTAAGTATTGGTAAAGCAGAGAACCTGGAGGCAAAATTCAATCGTTTATATACTTTTTATAAACAGGCCTGGTTGCAGCATGGCATACATTATTATGAAAAGATCAACGTACAGTTCGACAAACAGGTGGTGGCAGTAAAGAAAGGAATGGGAGGCATGCGGCAGGATTCAACTGCGGCGCTGGAACTAATCAGACAAATGACAACACCGGTAGCAGACATATCGGCTGTGCTGGCAGAAAAGAATCAGCCGGTAAAGATTGACAGTGTTGCCAGACCTGCGGTTATTGTGCAAAAACCTGTTAAAGAAACTGTGCCAGCTAAAACTGTTACTAACATCAACAATAAAATAAATACGAAACCGTTATCGAATAAGGCCGACCCAAAAAAGAAGCCGGAACCGAAAGCGGTGATGAAGAAAGGAGGAAAATGAGAGGGGTAAAAAGTGTGGAAGGTTAAAGTGAAAATATACTCACTACTCACTACTCACTATTCACCATCGATCATTCATCATTCACTATTGAGAAACAACTAAAACACATACCTTATGAATCACAATGAATCACCGATCATTGTTGGTCTGGACATCGGAACTACCAAAATTGCAGCCATTGCAGGTCGTAAAAATGAGTATGGCAAACTTGAAATACTTGGTTTTGGTCGTGCCAATAGCAGTGGTGTACAACACGGACAGGTGTTGAACATCGATCAGACCATCAAAGCCATTCAACAGGCTTTGTTAAACTGTTATGAGAGTAATCCTGACCTTGAGATCAACGAAGTATATGTTGGTATTGCCGGGCACCATATCAAGAGCCTGCAAACCCGTGGCGACATGGTTCGTCAGGACCCCGAAACCGAAATCCAGCGTTGGGAAATTGATCAGTTGCTGAATAACCAGCGTAAAACTTTTATACCTGCAGGTGATCAGATTATCGATGTGATTCCACAGGATTTTCATGTTGATAATATCCAGAATATTAAAGATCCGGTTGGCTATAATGGCGTAAAAGTGGGCGCAAACTTCCACATCATTACCGGCGACAGAAATGCCATCAGGAATATTCACCGTGCGGTTGACAGAAGTGGTTTAAGTACTAAAGACCTTGTGCTACAGCCGCTGGCATCTGCAAGTGCGGTAATGAGCGATATTGATATGGAAGCAGGTGTAGCCATCCTCGATATTGGTGGTGGAACCAGCGACCTCGCTGTTTTTTATGAAGGTATCCTGAAACATACAGCGGTGATTCCGTTTGGTGGTGAAAATATTACCAACGATATCCGCATGGGGCTGGGTGTACTGAAAAGCCAGGCAGAAGCCATGAAAGTACAGTTTGGTAGTGCACTGGCAGATGAAGCAAAAACAAATGCCTATATCACTATTCCCGGACTGAAAGGTATGCCGGCAAAAGAGATCAGTGTAAAAAACCTGGCTGCTATTATTCAGGCAAGAATGAGTGAGATCCTGGATTTTGTTACCTATCACATTAAAACAGTGGGCCTCGACAGCCGTGCGTTGAATGGGGGTATCATTCTTACCGGTGGTGGTTCACAATTGAAACACCTGATTCAGCTCACAGAATATACAACTGGTTTGAACGCAAGAATAGGATTACCCAATGAACACCTTGCACCCAACCATATTGAAGAACTGAAGAAACCAATGTATGCAACCTGTCTGGGTTTGATACTGAAAGGCTATAGCGATTACGACCACAAACACAAACAGTTTACTGAACAGTTTAAAAAAGTGGAAGTGCCAAGAAATCTGAAAGTGGAAGCACCTGAGATGGAAATCCCTGCTGTATTGCAGGCTGTGCCGGAAGTTGATGGCAATGCCAGAAAGCAGAAGTTCTGGGATAAGTTTAAAAATAACCTGATCGATCTGTTTAAGGAAGAGGAAGATCAGGTTATAAAATAAAACACAGTTAACATACGTTTCCTATATACCGTCCCATTGAAAACTAAGTAATCTACTAACCCAACAAAAACGTTCTCTATGATTCACTTTGATCCTCCCAAACAGAAATCCTCCATC
>DPWF01000186.1 GCA_003526435.1 Chitinophagaceae bacterium
TTAATGTGCCACTGAATGCTGCGTATGAAAGAACAGATGATACACGTATGCGTGCTACCATTCCCACCATTCAGAAAATACTGGGTGATGGTGGAGCCGTTATACTCATGAGTCACCTGGGCAGGCCAAAAGAAGGACCCACTGAAAAATATTCACTTAAACATCTTGTTCAGCACTTGTCGAAACTGTTGGGCAATGTTGAGGTGCTGTTTGCAGATGATTGTATTGGCGAGTCGGCTTACACACAGGCTGCTGCATTGAAACCTGGTCAGGTATTGTTACTGGAGAACCTACGATTCTATAAGGAAGAAGAGAAAGGTGATTTGGCTTTTGCCGAGAAACTGAGCAAACTGGGTGACGTATATGTAAATGATGCATTTGGAACAGCCCACCGCGCCCATGCATCTACTGCCGTTATTGCACAATTTTTTCCTCTTGAAAAAAGAATGTTTGGTACAGTAATGGATGGAGAAGTAGCCAGTGCAGAAAAAGTAATGCATTCAGCCGAAAAACCTTTTACGGCTATCATCGGTGGTGCCAAAGTAAGCGACAAAATTCTCATCATCGAAAACCTGCTCGAAAGAGCTACTGATATTATCATCGGTGGTGGAATGGCTTATACATTCATGAAAGCACAGGGAGGAACCATTGGAAATTCATTGTGTGAAGATGACCGTCTTGATACTGCAGTTGCACTATTAAAGAAAGCGGAAGAAAAAGCTGTATGTATTCACCTTCCATCTGATTCTATTATTGCAGATAAATTTGCAGCAGATGCCAATACATCTACTGCACCGAGTAATCATATACCCGATGGCTGGATGGGACTTGATATTGGTGCCAGTGCCTGTGATCAGTTTACCAACTGTATTAAGCGTTCCAAAACCATTTTATGGAACGGCCCGATGGGTGTATTTGAAATGGAAAAATTTCAGCACGGAACCAAAGCCATTGCAGTGGCAGTAGCAGAAGCAACTGCTAATGGCGCTTTCTCACTGGTAGGTGGAGGCGACAGTGTTGCAGCGGTAAACCAATTTGGTTTTGCTGATAAAGTAAGTTATGTATCAACCGGCGGTGGCGCCATGCTGGAGTATTTTGAAGGAAAAGAGTTGCCGGGAATAGCGGCGGTGAAGTAGAATAGAAAGTCAAAAATCAAAAGTAAAAAGTTAAAATGGTTAAGCGCCTATTTTCTGACTTTTACTTTTGATTTTTGACTTTTTACCTGTCTGTAATATTTCTTTGATTTTACTACTAATACTATAAAAACAGGAATTAAATAACTAATTTCATAAAAATCAAGTCAAACATGAGTACAAAAAATTTAACCTTAATCGTCATTGCAGCATTGATCCTTATTTTGGGTGGATGTGGTTGCAGGGGGTATAATGGCCTGGTAAAACAGGATGAAGTGGTAAAGAATGCATGGGCAAACGTAGAAAGTGATTACCAGCGTCGTGCAGACCTGATTCCTAATCTGGTAAATACGGTAAAGGGGGAAGCTAACTTTGAGCAGACCACTTTACAGAATGTAATCAATGCTCGTGCAAGTGCTACACAGATTAAAGTTGATCCAAATGATCTTTCACCTGAGAAATTACAACAGTACCAGGCTGCACAGGGACAATTGTCTCAGGCGCTGGGCCGTTTGTTAATGGTGACTGAAAACTATCCTAACCTGCGCGCCAATGATGCATTCCGCGGATTGCAGGCACAACTGGAAGGAACAGAGAACAGGATCAAAGTGTCACGTAACGACTTCAACAAAGCGGTTGCTGATTACAATATCAAAGCGCGTTCTTTCCCGATGAATATCCTTGCGGGTATGTTCGGATTTAAAGTAAAAGAAGGCTTTAAGGCAGATGCGGGTGCGGAGAAAGCGCCGGAAGTTAAATTTTAATACATAAGCCACAGTGCTGTTGCAGCAGGTGTTGATCGATAAAGATCCTATCCTGAAAACTGTTACACACTGTGGCTTTTAATATCAGCCAGCCATGTTCGGACTCTTCAGAAAAAAGCCGGAGCGTTATTTCTCGGAACAGGAGAAACAGAAAATTGTTGCCGCTATTCAGTCTGCAGAACAAAAAACCAGTGGAGAAGTAAGAATNNNNCAGGTGTGCATATGTAAATCCTTTACACCGTGCACAGGAATTGTTCTTTAACCTGAAAATGGACCAGACGGCAGCGCGAAACGGTGTGTTGGTATACATTGCCATGAAAGATCGCCAGTTGGCGGTGTTTGGTGATGAAGGCATACATCAGAAAGTAGGCAGTGCATTCTGGGATGAAGAAGTAAAGAAAATGCTTGCCGAGTTCAGACAACAGCACTATGCAGATGGACTGGCAGCCATTATTGAAGATATTGGCGCGGCATTAACACATCATTTTCCATACGATCGCCAGGGCGATAAAAATGAACTGCCGGATGATATTGTTTTTGGTAAATAAAATCAATGTCAGCCTTTAATGACAGCGAACAGGACCAACATGAAAAAATTATTTGTCATATGGATCATGCTGCTGGGCTTTGTGGTATCACAGGCGCAGGAAGTATTGCCCAAACCCAATCCACCCAAACTGGTAACCGATAAGGCCAATGTATTGTCGAAGGAACAGTTGGAGATACTGGAGCATAAATTGGTTGCGCTCGATGACAGCACATCAAACCAGATTGCGATTGTACTCTTGCCAACACTTGATGGCTACCCCATTGAAGAGTATGCCAACAAATTATTTCGTAATTGGGGCATCGGTAATGCAAAAACCAATAATGGCGTATTGATCATTGCTGCCATAGCGGATCGTAAAATCAGGATAGAAGTGGGGTATGGATTGGAAGGTGCCATTCCTGATATCATTGCATCTAATATTATTCAGAATGATATCGGTCCGAATTTCAAGGAGGGGAATTATTACCGTGGGTTAGATAAAGCAATAGAATCATTATCAAAGGCCGCTGTTGGTGAATACAAAGTAAAACGAGCTAAAAAAGGAAATGGCGGAACATCAGGAAAATCGATCCTCACATTTGTGTTGATTCTTTTCGTGGTATTAATGATTGTGGCACGCGGTGGTGGTGGCGGTAAAGGTGGCGGAATGGTGAGCAGAAAAGGATATGGCGATATCGCAGAAGCTATTTTCTGGTCATCTATACTCGGCGGAGGTCGACGCAGTAGTGGCGGCGGCTGGGG
>DPWF01000211.1:0-1256 GCA_003526435.1 Chitinophagaceae bacterium
ATGAAAAAAACGCTTCTTTATATGTCAGTTCTATTTGCAGCTTGTACGGGAGGTTCTTCAACATTATTAAAAACAGGCAACTGGCAGGGAAAGCTGTTGCGTGAAGACGGTAACCACATTGTGTTCAACTTCGAAGTAAAACAGGTCAATGATTCCATTAGCTGGGTGATTAAAAACGGAGAGGAAAGCATTGAAGTAACCGATATATTACTCAATGGCGATTCCATATTGGTACATATGCCAGTATTTGAATCCTCATTCAAACTGGTTAAAGAAGGCAATAGCAAATTAAAAGGTATCTGGACCAAAGCCGGATCTACCGGTTTTATTGATATGCCCTTTGAGGCAGTAGCTGGCACCGATGAAAGATTCAGTGTCAACCAAAATGCCGGCAGAAATATTTCCGGTAAATGGGCGGTAACATTTTTCAGGGCCGATGGGTCACCAAGGCCTGCTATTGCCGAGTTTGTACAAAAAGAGAATGAACTCTCCGGTACTTTTATTGCACCCAGTGGCGACTATCGCTATTTAAAAGGAGTGGTTGATGGCGACTCTTTGAAACTGTCTACGTTTGATGGCAGTCATGCTTATTTTTTCAAAGCGCATATCAATAGCGACAGCTCTATCGGCAATGGATTCTATTATTCCGGAGCCACCAGCATAGAACCCTGGGAAGCAGTGAAAAATGATACAGTGAGTTTACCCGATGCCGGTGCCATGTTTATGAAAGAGGGAGAAGAAAAACTCAATTTCAGTTTCCCCGATCTCAACGGAAAACAGGTATCCATACTGGATGAAAGATTCAGGAACAAAGTGGTGATTGTACAGATCATGGGCTCCTGGTGTCCGAATTGTATGGATGAAACAGCTTTTCTTAGTTCATTCTATAAAAAGTATAAAGACAAGGGTGTAGAAATTGTGTCGCTGGCATATGAATACTATGAAGATTTTAACCTGGCCGTAAACAGCATAAAGAAGTTCCAGAAAAAATTTGATGTTCAGTATCCCATGCTGGTTACAGGTGTAACGGTATCAGATACATTGCGTACCGAAAAAACATTACCACAACTTACCAAGATAAAATACTTCCCTACCGCCATCTTTATTGATAAGAATGGTAAAGTGGCAAAAATACACGCCGGTTTTGAAGGCCCTGGAACAGGGAAACGATATGAAGCGTTGAAGAAAGAGTTTGAAGAAACGGTGGAGGGGTTGTTGAAACAATAGTTTCTGATGGCTGATGTCAGATGTATGAT
>DPWF01000211.1:1297-2292 GCA_003526435.1 Chitinophagaceae bacterium
GGTAGTTATGATTATCATAACTACCCGATTTATTTTTTAATGTTTTTATTTCGCTCCCTTCACATACTTATCTAACCACTGTTGCTGTTCCCACAAAGTATGTAATACATTTTCCTTTCCACGATAACCATGTGCTTCATACGGAAGAAACACAAAACGAACAGTGCCACCATGACCTTTGATGGCCGCATATAAACGTTCGCTGTTAATAGGATAGGTGCCGGTATTATCATCACTATCGCCATGAATTAAGAGGATCGGCGTTTTAATTTTATCCGCATAACTAAACGGACTCATCTCATAATACAATTGTGGTGCCTGCCAGTAAGTACGATCCTCATTCTGAAAACCAAAAGGCGTAAGGGTGCGGTTATAAGCACCACTTCTTGCCACACCTGCTTTAAACAGGTTGGTATGTGCCAGCAGGTTAGCGGTCATGAAAGCACCGTAACTATGTCCGCCTACACCCACGCGATTTTTATCGGCAATACCCAGACCAGATAGATGACCGATGGCCGCTTCAGCATTCATCTTTAACTGGGCAATAAAATTGTCATTGGGTTTTTTATCGGCAGAAGTAGCCACAATGGGCATTTCGGCATTATCGAGCACGGCATAACCCTGTGTTACATAATAAATGGGAGAGCCCCAGCTCAATGTGGTAAAACGGTACTGACTACCACGAATCTGTGCAGCATCAGCAGCACTGTTAAACTCTCTTGGATAGGCCCAGATGATCAGTGGTAAAGGACCATCTTTGTCTTTGTTGTATCCTTTAGGTAAATACAGATCGCCGGTGAGGTCAACACCATCGGCTCTTTTGTATTTTACTTTTTCTTTTTTTACCCCTTCCAGTTGCGGATAAGGATTGCTGAATTGAGTGATGGCTTTATCGGCAATACGAAGCACCAGGTTTTTAATATAATAGTTGGGTACGTCTGTTTGCGATTCTCTCCTGGTCAGTAACACCAGTTTATCGGCATCCAGTACTTCAT
>DPWF01000211.1:2326-3838 GCA_003526435.1 Chitinophagaceae bacterium
ATACACACCTTCCTGACAACGCCAGATGATCTCATTCTTTTTAGTGGCCAGGTCAAACTTGGCAAGGAAGGGAAGATCACCTTTGGCAGAAGCACCTGTAGTATTGTTCATCAAAATTTTTGTTCCGTTATCCGTAGTCTGGATCACAGATCTCCCAAACTTATTGCGTGTTAAAACAGGTGAGCCCGGATTGTTATAGGCATCGGTCTGGTTTCTTTCCATCAATAATTCAAGTGAACCGGTGCTGCTGTTATACCTGCTCACGCGAATGGTTTGTTTCGATCTTAACACTTCCTGTACCATGGCCAATGTTTCATTACCCCAGGTAGTACCGGCATAACGTGTTTTTGTTTTAAACAATTCTTTGGCTTCACCGGTAAACGGAGCGCTTAATGCATATACAGCATCGTGGTATTCAACCTGTTTTTTAATCAGACCACTATCCAATGGCATGGCCCATGTAATGGTAGCAGCTTCATCATCGCGCCAGTCGAAACCCCTTGGTACATTTTGTGTGTTATCATAACCCGAAGGTGTTCCTTCAGAAGAAGGTAATTCTGCTAATACTTTCACCACTTTACCGGTAAGGTCATTAATGGTAATCGTAGAAGGAAAACCATTGGCTGTAACGAGGTAGGAGAAAGGTTTGCGGATGGTTCTCACCATCATGTATTTTTTGTCGGGCGATAAACTGAAAGTTGAAACAATACCGGGTTTACCCAACACAGTTTCTACGCCATTTTTATTTTGAATGAGTTGTCCCATGGCATAAAACTCAAACAACTGCTCATCAAAAGGCGATTTGATCAGATCCTGGTAGGTAGGACTCGGTGCTGCTTTACCAAGATTCTGCTGAATGGTTGGTCCCTTTGGTGTAATAGGTCTTTTGGGAGCATTGGCCGTAGATTGTGTAGCTGCTTTGTAGATGATGGTATTGTCATCCACCCAGGTATAAGAAGTGCCCTGCACCGTATTCAACGCTTGTTTATTGATCTTGGTTGCTTTTTTTGTAGCAACATCAATGACATATAAATCAACACGTGAACCGGTGGTATGAGTGAATGCAATATTGGTTTCTGAAGGATTCCAGCTCACACCACCTGCCAGTAAATTAGCGGGTAAGCCAGCTACCTGAGAGCTTTGTCCCGATTTAATATTCTGTAGTGTAAAATTGTTGATGAAGTTCTGTCTGCTGGGCGAAAAATTATTCGGGTTGATACGCAGACCCGCAACCCGCAATTCAGGCTGACCCAGTTCTTCAACCGTTGGATAACTGTTGCGTTCACTGAGCAGCATCCATTCTGCTTTTCCATCAATGCTTACAGAAGGTGTTGGTTTTGCCAGCAGCAGTTCCATTACTTCTTTGGCAGGTGTACGATAGGTATTGTCGTCCTGGGCATATACAGCAGTTACACTGAAGCCCAGCATCAACAAACCGAAGAACAATTTTTTCATAGCGTTCTATTTTAGTTGGTGGTTTTTATTTTTAGTCCGAAAGTCCGAAAGTCCGGG
>DPWF01000181.1 GCA_003526435.1 Chitinophagaceae bacterium
GATTTAATATCAGATTGTACACTTACACAATCAGCACATAAGCTACCGATGACTTCTGTGAAGTTCTTTTTACTAACCAGGTTGAATTTGCTATCCGACTTCACCTGTAAATAATAATCGCCAGACTTTCCTTCGGCCGTTGCCAGTACTACCGGCTCTGCGCCATTGTAAATGGTTTTTCCACTGTTATCTGTTACACGGATAAATAAGTTGGCTTTGCTGCCGGTTGAAACCTCCTTATAGAAATCGTTGGCATATGATACATACTTGACACCATTGATGGTAAAGCTGCTGATATCAGAAGGTGAATACAGTTTTTTTGATCCTGCTGAACTTGTGAAAAGGATATTTCCCTTTTTCTGCATCTGGTCCTTGATTGAACCTTCCAGGGTTTCATTAGCAGACGTAATGATGGTTCCCTTTAATTCTGTTTGAGCAGATACTGCCAGGGTCGATAAACCCAGGAAGGCGATGATGAGTGTGAATGTTTTTTTCATGGTTTTGATTTTAGATGTCTGATTTTTACTTACTAATAAGTAAGTTTTATGGGTAAAAAAATTTAACTTCCCTTGAGTTGACGTATGATTGCTTTCTTTATTGTATCGTAATCTTTCTTTCCGGTAATTCTTGCCAACTGTACTCCGGCAGCCAGGTTCGTCATCAGCAGCAGGGTTTGGGTCTTAGGCGTCTCCTGAAACATAAATTCACCCGTCTTCTTTCCAGCAGTAAGGGTTTGCTCAACCAATTTCAATACAAGCGTCACCAATTGGTTTACTTTTTCCTTTACAGAAACAGGTAGCGTATTATAGTCAGATGCAATAGAGCCAATGATGCAGATACTGTTTGCATCTACCAAGCAGGAATAGCGTTCAATAAATTTTTCCAGCGTAACCGTTGCAGATGCGCCAACTGCTTTTAATTGTTTATCAAGTGAATGATATAAATCAATATACTGATCGATGATCTCCGATAATAAATCTTCCTTGCCACGGAAATGATAATGGATGGCCGCATTTCGTACCTGCAATTGTTCAGCGATATCGGCATAGCTGAATGCATTGTATCCATGACTTTTAATCAGGGCAGTACCTATACGTACAATTTCTTCTTTGGTATCAGTATTTCTTGCTGTCACAGGTTAAAATTAGGGATTACTTACTAAATAGTAAGTTTTATTCTTGAAATCTTAAAAGCCCTTATCTTTCTGCTTTTGCGCTTTATGTGCCCTCATCATATCCACAAAGTTTTGTTTAAGTAACAGTGCATCAATTGTTTGTGCAATCCGTTTGGCCTGGGCCATCTCATTTTTCACTCCTTCAATCCATTTAATGAAATAATTCCTGTTTGAAAGGGTGAGTTGCTGAAAGAATTCCATGGCTTTTGGCTCATCGTCCAGACATTCTTTTAAAGCGGGAGGAATAGCAGGTGGGGTTTTATCAACGGAGATAGACACTACTACCATTGCCCCTTTCTTTTTATGTATTCCTTTTCGCATGGCCGCATTTACCGGCAGCATAAAAGAACCATCCCTCATTGGCATCAATGCCACTCCTTTTATAGCAAAAGCATCGATTTTTCCTTTTACCCGAAAAGTTTTCCTTGATCCGGGTTGCAATTGTTCAGCTAAATCCTGCGGTACCTGTATGTAGGTCCAACCGGTTTTATCTCCTTTCTCGCCAAACTGTTGCAATATGGTTTCAAAACGTATCATTCCTGCTCAAAATACTTATTTGGATTCATTCAAACATAAACAGGCCCCATAAATGGGGCCTGTTTTATACACTGGCCGGCACAACTTAGTCCTCATTCCTAAAAACAACTACTCCGTCAAAAGAGTCAATCAACACTTTTTTCGTTTTATCGATTTCACCGGCCAATATTTTTCTACTGAGGGTATTCACAATCTGTTTCTGAATTAACCTTTTTAATGGCCTTGCGCCCATTTGTGGATCATAGCCCTGCTCACTCAACAATTCAAGTAAATATTCACTGAACTCCAGTTGTATTCCAGATTCAGCCACCATTTTCTTTAATCCGCTTAACTGAATTTTTACAATTCCCATGATCTGCTTTTTAAGCAGTGGGCTAAACATAATAATTTCATCTACCCTATTCAGGAACTCTGGTCTGATCGTTCTGCGCAACAGTTCCATTACTTCTGTTTTTGCCTTTTCTGTTGCTTCGTATACATTCTGATCATTTACATTTTCAAATGCATCCTGAATAAGATGGCTTCCGATATTACTCGTCATGATGATGATCGTATTCTTGAAGTTCACCGTTCTACCCTTGTTATCGGTAAGGTGCCCATCATCCAGTACCTGCAACAATATGTTCCATACATCGGGGTGCGCCTTTTCAATTTCATCAAGCAACACTACACTATAAGGTTTTCTCCGAACAGCTTCTGTTAATTGTCCACCTTCATCGTATCCAACATAACCGGGAGGAGCACCTACGAGTCTTGAAACCGTATGTTTTTCCTGGTACTCGCTCATATCTATACGGGTCATCAGGTGTTCATCATCGAACAGGTATGCTGCCAGTGCTTTTGCCAATTCTGTTTTACCTACACCGGTTGTACCCAGAAAAATAAATGACCCGATGGGTTTTCGTGGATCCTGTAACCCTGCCCTGCTTCTGCGTACCGCATCTGCTACTGCAGTGATCGCTTCTTCCTGTCCAACCACACGTTGGTGTAATTCTTCTTCGAGGTTTAATAATTTTTCTCTTTCTCCCTGCATCATCTTACTCACAGGAATACCAGTTGCTTTGGCTACATTTTCTGCAATGTCTTCTGCATCTACTTCTTCTTTCATCAGTCTCCTGCTTTGTTCACCTAACTGGTTCAACTGTTCAGTAAAACTGCTGATCTGCGCTTCCTGTTCTTTTACTTTACCATACCTTATTTCCGCTACTTTTCCATAATCACCGTTTCTTTCTGCCTGTTCAGCCTCCAGTTTCAATGATTCAATGGCGGTCTTGGCCTGTTGTATTTTTTCTACGATCTCTTTTTCGTTTCTCCATTTTGCTTTCAGCGTATCACGTTGTACACTCAGGTTACTGATTTCAATATTCAGTTCCCGTAGTTTTTCTTCATCGTCTTCCCGCTTGATGGCTTCTCTTTCAATTTCAAGTTGCCTGATCTGCCGTTCCAGTGTATCCAGTTCTTCCGGCATTGAATTCATTTCAAGACGAAGTTTTGCTGCACTTTCATCAATCAGGTCAATTGCTTTATCGGGTAAAAAACGATCGGTGATATAACGATTAGATAATTCTACTGCCGCTATAATGGCTTCATCCTTAATTCGTACATGGTGGTGTGTTTCATATCGGTCTTTTAATCCTCTCAAAATAGAGATGGCATCTTCAATACCTGGTTCTTCAATCATCACTTTCTGGAAACGACGCTCCAGTGCCTTGTCCTTTTCAAAATATTTCTGGTATTCATTTAAAGTAGTAGCACCTATTGCTCTCAGTTCTCCCCTTGCCAGCGCAGGTTTCAGGATATTGGCAGCATCCATGGCTCCTTCTCCACCACCGGCACCTACCAGTGTATGTATCTCATCAATAAAGAGAATAATTTCACCATCACTTGCTGCTACTTCCTTTACTACACCTTTTAATCGTTCTTCAAATTCACCTTTGTATTTGGCACCTGCAATCAGTTGTCCCATATCCAGTGTAAAAATGGTCTTTGATTTGAGGTTTTCGGGAACATCTCCATTGATGATTCGCATGGCCAGACCTTCTGCAATAGCCGTTTTACCAACTCCAGGCTCACCTACCAGAATGGGATTGTTTTTACTTCTTCTTGAAAGAATATGTAATGTTCTGCGAATTTCTTCATCGCGACCAATTACTGGATCGAGTTTGCCGTTTTTTGCTAATTCGTTAAGGTTTTTAGCATATTTATTTAAAGCATTGTAGGTTTCTTCGGCAGA
>DPWF01000278.1 GCA_003526435.1 Chitinophagaceae bacterium
AATGGTAACCCGCCTGTAATACTTTGATATTACTCTGCAGGATCACATCTTTTTTTCCAAACTTTTCTTTCAGGAAGTCGATCGTGTTATCAAGACTGCGGTTGTACATCCAGTACAGAAGTCCTAACACAAACATATTCTTCGCACGATCTCTTTCTTTTGTACCCAGTTCTGTAAACTCTTTCAACGCTTCGCGGGTAAGCTTGGTAACATCTACTTTGGTGAGTTCATAGCCGTCGAGACTTCCATCTTCCAATGGATTAACCCCATCAGGATAATTAGCAAGCCGCAGGTTTTTGGCATCAAAGCCATCAATATTGGCAATAATTTTACCGCCGGGTTTTATGCTCTTCAGGTTTACTTTGAGGGCCGCAGCATTCATGGCTACCAGTACATCGCAAAGATCACCGGGAGTAAATACACGGTCACTGGAGAAGCGTAACTGGAAACCGCTCACACCGGGCAAAGTGCCAATCGGGGCACGTATTTCAGCCGGGAAATCGGGGAACGTGGCCAGATCAATACCCAGCAGAGCTGTATTATTGGTGAACTGCTGACCCGTTAACTGCATCCCATCACCACTGTCACCCGCAAATTTGATCACCACATCCTGTAGAAGCGTTTCTTTTCTTTCCATCCATCATGCTTTAAAAAACGAAGTTAGCAATATTGTAGCTGCCCATCAGCAGATTTGCGAAATTCGAAAGGGAAATACCCGGATCATACAAAAAGATTTATATTTATTAAATTTATTATAAATCGATTCCTTGCAATGAACAGAATATTGTCTCTGTGCCTGCTTTTAATGCTTTCCGGCTCAATCCATGGACAAGAAAGAATTCATCTGCAGTATAATCAGGAAAAATATTCCCCGGGAGACACTGTCTGGTTCAAGGCTTTTTTGAGAAAAGCAGACAGGCCGTCTTTTACCAGTCATAACCTGTATGTTCAATTACAGGATATACGCGGCCGTCGGATTCTTGAAAATAAAATTCCTGTTATTGGGGCTACGGCTGTGGGTCATTTTGTTATACCAGACAGTTTGCGCAATCCATGGTATGTTATCAGGGCATTTACGCCTGAAACCGTTGTTTATGATGAGCCATTTATTTATAAGCATCTTCTGCAATTAGGAAATCATACAGAAAAGAATGGGCATCCAATATGTTCAGTAAAGCCTGAAGCTGGCCTATTCCCTGAAAATATACCAACACGATTTTTTGTAAAAACGCTTACAGAAAAAGGTCAGCCAGTTGCTGTAACCGGTACTATCAGGGATCGGTTGGGCAATCAGCTTTTGCATTTTCAGACCAAAAATTCGGGTACCACTTCATTTGTATTGACTTCAAAACCCGGCGAGCAGTATGATGTCTTTTACAGGTATGATAATAAAGATTATTCCATCCCGCTACCTGTAGCAGACTCAATAGGTATGGGATTGGAAATTATTAAAAATGGAAGTAGCTACAGATGCATCATTAAAAGAACCGCACTAAGGGCCGCTTATCCCGAACAAATTCAATTATCTGTTAAGCATCAGAATAATCTTATTTTTTTTAAAGAGTATACACTTAATAAAGAGAAAAATTTGGAGTTGCCATTTAATCTGCCATCATCCAGTAATGGTTTTTATGAGTTTATGCTCGAAAACAAACAGGGCGAAGTAATAGCCAGTCGGCTCCTGATACATGAACCGGAGAAACTGCTATCACCAGTAGATTTAGACACAGTTTCCGTTT
This sequence comes from Chitinophagaceae bacterium, assembly GCA_003526435.1. GTDB lineage: Bacteria > Bacteroidota > Bacteroidia > Chitinophagales > Chitinophagaceae > Sediminibacterium. Next base: position 1,740 of record DPWF01000278.1, read on the forward strand.
CATTACAGCCAAGGAGTTTAAACCGGTTCTATCTTCGTTTCCCGGATACACTGCCACGTACTTTTGCTGTTTCTGTTACCGCAATTGAAGCAGACAGACCAGTCCATTCTCCTGACCCCATTTTTTTCAATATGCTTATTCCCGGAAATTTTCTGGAAGACCCTTCTGGAATCGGTTATCCTTTTGGGAAATTGATGCAAACACAGATGAATGAAGAATTATTAAATGAAGTATTGGCATTCTATCATTTTAAAGGGTTTTCGCAAACCAAGGCAGCTTTGCACGACCCTTATTTGATACGTCTTTCGGGTACGGTATTTCAACCTAAAACAAAAGAAGTCATACAGGGTGGACGCTTATCAATTTGGTTAATGAATGACAGGAAACAATTATTCCTCGAATCGCCTGTTGACGATGATGGAAAGTTTGCAGTTGATTCCATTGTTTTTTTTGGAGATGCTACCGTTTATTATACTTATACAAACAGCAAAAATCGTATACAGGATGTTATACTAATAAGGGATACCGTTGAAAGAGATCCTTTATTGGACCGCTCTCCGGATTATCGTGAATGGTTTGCAAAATTAATTGACACCAGTAAAATATACCTGAACGAAGCAGCACCTGATCAGTCAGGTACCACTTTAGCTGCTGTTACCGTATTCAGTAAAATAAAACTTCCTCCTTTGGTTGAAAAATACGTTAGTGAAAGATTCCGTTATGACGGAACCAGTATTTTCGATATGACCAAAACAAATACAGTGGCTCCGCCACTAGATCTCATACTCACCAAAATTCCCGGCATTATCCTCGAAAGAGGCGCATTTGGCATACCTGGCAGGTTAAAAACAAAAACCTATTATGGATTTAATAGTGCACAATGGGAAGTCGATATTTTTATTGATGAAAGAAGAGCTACCGTTGAAGAGATAGAAACCTTACAAACACAGGAAATTGCATTGATTCGCTATGTAAAGACCGGCTTTCCGGTTGGTGCTGTATTTATCTACCTCAAAAAGGCAGATGAAAGACGTGTAAACATTCCTGCTGCTGCCAATTATTTTTCACTCAAAGGATATTCCCCCCTACTCAATTTCAGAAAAGTAGATTACGCATTAATAAACAATTATTCCAATAGCACAGATAAATACATCGCGTTGTTATGGACTTCAGGCATATACCTCGGGCAACCCGGTGATGATCAATTGATTGAATTCTATACCAATGAATCAGCCCGTGGTTATCGGATAATTATTGAAGGCTTAGACATTCGCGGACGTATGTTCAGAAAACTCGTTCAGTTTAACAAACAGTAAGGCAGTCATAAAAATTATAAATTGTATATTTGATCAAGAAAAATATAAAACATGGCCCTATTCAAATCGGGTAACCCTACCCTTACAGAGAAGATGTTTAATAAAAGCCTGCATGGTGAAGCTGCTGCGCAAGGCACCATGAGTGTAAGAGGAACCATCAATAAATTTGGTTTTCTGATGCTGATGGTAATTGGTTCTGCATCTTATACATGGTATCTGTTTGAGCAGTTAAACCAGGGGCTGATGACCACTTTGATGATTGTTGGCGCTATCGGTGGTTTAATCACTGGTCTGGTCATTGCATTTAAACCCCACTGGGCCCAGTATGCCGCGCCTGCTTATGGAATATTACAGGGTTTCTTTATTGGTGGTATTTCAGCCATCCTGAACGAGGCTTTCGCCACTCAGTATCCCGGTCTCATTATGCAGGCTGTAGGATTAACTTTTGGTGTGGCCATCTCTATGTTCCTGCTGTATAATTTCAGGATCATCAAACCAACACAACGTTTTAAATCGATCGTAGTATCCGCTACCGTGGGTATCGCAATTTTTTACCTGATTACCCTCGTATTAAGGCTTTTCGGTGTAACCGTAAGTTTTATGTACGACAGTAGCTGGTTAAGTATTGGTATCAGTCTGTTTATCGTAATCATTGCTGCACTTAACCTGATCCTCGATTTTGAAATGATAGAACAAGGCGCAGAAATGGGCGCACCAAAATTCATGGAATGGTATGGTGCATTCGGATTAATGGTTACTATCGTCTGGTTGTACATTGAAATATTGAAACTGCTGAGCAAACTCGGTAGCAGAGACTAATACAGGTCTTCAAATTCTTTAAAAAACCATCCGCCTTTCACGGATGGTTTTTTATATCCATCATTACCCCAATACAAGTATCTTAGTCGTTGAATAAATTTCTCTCATGCAATTCAACAGAACCAAGCTGACAGACGCTGAACTGGTATTTATTTATAGAAGCATTCTCCTACCCCGGATGATCGAGGAAAAAATGCTGGTATTGCTGCGCCAGGGGAAAATCAGTAAATGGTTCAGTGGCATTGGTCAGGAAGCCATTGCCGTAGGAAGTACACTGGCATTACAAAAAGATGAATGGATCATGCCGCTTCATCGTAATCTGGGAGTGTTTACCACCAGACAAATGGGGCTGGAAAAATTATTCAAGCAATGGCAGGGTAATAAAGATGGCTATAGCAAAGGGAGGGAACGCAGCTTTCATTTTGGCAGCAAGCCGCATTATATCTGTGGCATGATTTCTCACCTCGGACCACAACTCGCACTCGCCGATGGAGTGGCACTGGCTTATAAACTCAGACAGGAAAATAAAGTATCACTTGCTTATTCAGGTGACGGAGGAACAAGTGAGGGC
>DPWF01000172.1:0-1919 GCA_003526435.1 Chitinophagaceae bacterium
GCAGTGGTTGTGTAAACAGCATTCAGTCTGAACTCAATAAAATACCGGGTGTACAGGGGGTAGCTGTATCGGTACCAGAAAAAAAAGTTTCTGTAATGGGTATTGGTGTAAGAAGAGACCTGGTTGTAAAAACGCTGAGTAAAATGGGTTATCCGGCTTCGGGTCATAATTCATTATTCAGAAAAGCCCTTTCAATTGTATCCTGTTCTGCAGGAAATTAATTTCAACATCAATGTTTATTGCACATGACAGTTCAGTATACTGCCATAGGGATTCTGTTTTCTTTACTCAGCAATACGGTGGTTGCACAGCATCAAACCATCAAACAAAAAGCGGATAGCAACTCACTGTTGAGCGTTTTCAGAAATGGGAAAACTGAAGGTCATTTCAGGTATTTTTTTATGGGTACCTATAATAAAAAAGGGCTTACTGATTATCATGCGCATGCTGCTGGCGGGGGATTGAGTTATAAAACAGCTTCTTTTCATGGCTTCAGATTGGGCATTGGTGGTTTTTTTATTTTCAATACGGGTTCATCCGACCTCATCAAACCCGATCCTTCAACTCAGCAATTGAATCGTTATGAAATTGGGTTATTCGATATTGAAAACCCTTCCAACAAAAATGATATTGATCGTTTGGAAGAATTATATTTCAGTTATAGCTGGAAGAAAGGGTTGGTTACATTAGGCAAACAAATCATCAATACCCCTTTTATCAACCCACAGGATGGAAGGATGCGGCCGACAGGCGTAGAAGGTATTTGGTTGAAAACAAAAAAGGGAAACACGGAAATTGATGCGGGTGTACTTTGGGGAATAAGTCCGAGAAGTACCGTTCGCTGGTTTAATATCGGGCAATCATTGGGTATATATCCGCAGGGGGTTAATGCATTGGGTAAGCCTTCTAATTACAAGGATCATATTGATAGTAAGTTTATAGGTCTTTTCGGAATTACTTACCCGATAAGTAAACAAACAAAACTTCGGTTATGGGAGCAACTAGCCGATCAGGTTTTTAATACAGTATTGTTACAGGCAGATCAGGAATTTTCAGCGAATGATAAAGTTCATTACTATGCTTCTGTTCAGACCATCATACAACACAGTCTGAAAAATGATGGTAACCAGGATCCGGATCATACTTATATGCAAAAAGGAAGCAGCTCATTAAGTTTTGGTGCCAGGTTCGGCTGGAAGAAGAAGAGTCAGGATATTTCTTTCAACTATACCCGTATTACCCGTCATGGTCGCTACCTAATGCCCCGTGAATGGGGACGTGACCCGCTGTTTACTTTTTTACCCCGTGAAAGAAATGAAGGTTTTGGCGATGTGAACGCATGGATGTTACAGTACAAAAAACAATTTGGAGAAAGCGGGCTCCAGTCGCAGGTTGGTTTGGGTTATTACCAGTTACCCGATGTACTGAATACACAGCTCAACAAATATGGCATGCCGTCTTATACACAGTTCAATATAGATATTCAATACAATTTCAAAGGTTTGTTAAGCGGTACACAGGCTCAGTTGCTCTATGTATATAAGGGACAGGCAGGAAATAGTTATAACAACGACAAATATGTTATTCATAAAGTAAACGCATCGTTATTCAACTTAATTTTAAACTACCGATTTTAATAGAGCAGCAATGTGGAAGAAGATAAAAACAAACTGGCCGGCATTCTTACTATTTGTACTGGCATTTGCTGTCATTACCAATTGGTTTTTCAAAAGTACCAGGCAAGTAAGCCTGTATAGCTTTACAGACAGCCTTTGGCATGCCCCCAGCTATTATCTCGATCCTATAAAAGATGAAAAGGCACGTGAACTTATTTTGTATGGCGAAGAGTTGATTGCCCATACATCCAGGTATCTTGGTCCTAATGGAACGGTACAGCAGATCAGTAATGGTATGAACTG
>DPWF01000172.1:1997-6303 GCA_003526435.1 Chitinophagaceae bacterium
AGCATGGAAAGTATTTATAAACGCGTAAGTGATTGTTTTGAGAGAAGTTTAAATGGCAGTGCCCTAGACAGCAACAGCCGGGAGTTTCTTGCTATTGAAGCCTATATAAAGTGGGTAGGAAAGGATGTGGCAAAAAACGAACATCCCAAAGGCAGTGGCATAAAGATACCTGAACTATTAAACCGTGCAGCAGATCCTGTTCACGGAAAAAAAATCTATACAACAAATTGCGAACGCTGTCATGGCAGCAATGGAGAAGGACAAATAAATCCTGAGCAGAATGGTTACAGTTACCCCCCACTTTGGGGTAATCATAGTTATAACACGGGTGCTGGTCTATATCGTCTCAGTAATTTTGCAGGGTTTGTACAATCAAATATGCCCTTCAATGAAATAACACATCATAATCGTCTTACAAATGAAGAAGCCTGGGACCTGGCTGCATATGTAAACTCACAACCACGTCCTGTTTTTGCTGAACAGCATGACTGGCCCGATGTCTCAAAAAAACCGTTTGATCATCCTTTTGGTCCTTATGCAGACAGCTTTAGCGAGCAGCAACATAAATACGGTCCATTCCAGCCCATTATACAGTCAAAAAAACAATAGTGTGCGGGCGTGACATGAATCACGCTCAGCCAATAGTATAAACAGCATTTTTGCAGTCAATATTTTTTATGAAAGAATTTTTACAGCAACCCTGGCCATGGTATGTAGCAGGGGTACTCATTGGATTGATTGTTCCCATATTACTATTATTGGGGAACAAACATTTCGGTATTTCAGCCAACCTGCGTCATGCATGTGCGGCCTGTTTTCCCGCAAAAATCAATTTCTTTCAGTACGACTGGAAAAAAGAATCGTGGAACCTCTTTTTTGTTGGAGGTATTCTTATAGGTGCCATGATTGCTGCCTTTGGGTTACCCGACCTCAATCCGATTGTTGTTCATCCCGCGCTAGTAAATGAGTTAAAAGATTATGGCATGAGCGATTACAGCAGTATGGTACCAAAAGAACTGGTGTCATGGGAATCTTTGTTCTCTGTACGTGGATTGATCATGATGGTGGGTGGTGGTTTTTTAGTGGGTTTTGGCTCTCGTTATGCTGGTGGATGCACAAGCGGACATGCCATTATGGGTTTAAGCAATTTGCAATGGCCCTCATTGGTTGCCACCTGTTGTTTTATGGCCGGCGGTTTTTTAATGGCCAATCTTATTCTTCCAATTATTATGAAACTGTAAATGAAAGCAATGCATCCATCTCAACCTGAAATAGTAACCGATTTTGAAGTGCGTTCACTCGATACCATGTGTATTAATGAGTCGGAGCAACAACATCCATGGTGGTATAATTTTAAATACCTGATTGTGGGTGTTTTATTTGGAATTGTTTTTGTAAAAGCTGAAATCATTTCATGGTTCCGTATGCAGGAAATGTTCCGGTTACAAAACTTTCATATGTATGGGGTAATAGGAACGGCTGTTGTTGTTGGAGCAATTTCAGTGGCGCTGATTAAAAAGTTTAAAATAAAAACCATACACGGTGAGGAAATACATTTCACAGCAAAAAAATTCAATAAGGGTCAAATTATTGGCGGATTGATTTTTGGCCTGGGTTGGGCACTCACCGGCGCATGTCCCGGGCCAATTTTTGCACAGATAGGTATGGGTATAACTGTAATGATTGTAGTTTTATTAAGTGCTATTGCAGGTACTTGGGTATATGGTTACCTGAGGGAAAAGCTACCTCATTAACCTATATCATTTATTGATTTTCTGGTTGGATTCAAGAATAGCTAAAATTTTATCCAATTTATCAATTTCAATCCTGTTTAACCTTCGTTGTAATTCTTCGATTTCCAGTTTGGCTTCGAGGTTGGTCTGGTAATCATCCATAGCCTGTAAGCGATCGCGGTCGTTCTGTCTTTTTTGCGACATCATAATGATGGGTGCTGCATAGGCTGCCTGTGTTGAAAACAGGAGATTCAACAATATAAAGGGATAGGGATCCCAGTGCATGATAAAGCCAATAAGATTACAAGCCATCCATACCAATACAATAAGGGTTTGTATGATAATAAATGACCAGGATCCCATGCCTGCCGATATACCATCTGCAATTCGTTGACCAAAAGTTCTTTCAGAATAATGTTGTTCATGCCAGGTTCTCACCTGGGTGTTCTGTTTGTTTTTCATATACTATTTTTAGGCATTCGGTTAGCTTTTAGCTGACATTAAGTTACTACTTATCTAATACCAAATATCTCTGCGTAGCCTCTGTTTTCTCTTATTCTCTGCGGTGAATATTCGGGTAGGTTCACCGCTGAGAACGAGAGAGTGCAGCATTTTCGCAGGGGATAGTATAATTCTGAGTGGTTTTTATCTTTTAAGCTGAATCTAATTGGCCGGTTAGCTGAGGTTTTCTATCTTGATTGTCACTACTGCTTATGAAGAGAGTTTTTTTGTTACTCGCCCTTTTATACCTGCAATTATCTGTTACAGGCCAGGTTTTTTTTCCGGTTGATGCCTCATCGGGTAAAGTGTATTATCATAAAACAGAAGAAATTGCACTTAGCAAGACAGAGAAATATAACCGGGTTAAAACCTGGTTTATGAATTATTACAAAACATCAAAGTTTGAGGATCATTTCAGAATCGTTAAAAAAGGAAAGCCATTACAAATGATCGAAACGGCTAACAGCATTACAGGTAAATACGGTTTTTATGTGATGCACCCGACAGATGATCGTTCAGGTCTGGTAATGGAACAAATTTTTGTGATGTTCACCATGACCATCAAATTCACCAGTTCAGGATATGAAAACCTGATTACTGATATGATTTGCTTTACGAGTCAGACGAATTCCGGAAGCATGAGACCTTCACAATTTGGACTGGAAGCATATAATGAACGGCAACTGAATCGTTTGGATTATGTACAGCAATACATTATTCCTCAGGTAAATAATTCCATACAAAAAGTACAAATTGAGCTGGCCCGTAATATCAGGTACGGTAATTTAACGGAGGCCACCTGGTAAAAAAACGTTTAAAACACGGATGCGTTGTAGTAAAACCGTTACAGCAACTTAAATGGCATCACTATTTCATCTCCTATAGTTAAAGTGTTACTTTGTATCAGCAATATATACAAACGACCGTATCATTGCTTGGTTTAGAATCCAAACATCTTAAGAACAATCGAAATCAGCCTGTTGACTATTGTAGTGTAAGTTAAACGGGTAATATCCATGAAGTTGAAAAACCAAACGCTACGCAGCCTTTGCAGGGAACTCCCCGCAAAGGTTTTTTATTTTTAGAAAAATGAATAAATCAGTATTCTCACACTCCAGATGATAACCATTATACCTACAGCAATAAACATGGTCTTTAAAGGTAATTTACCAGCTAGCCTGGCAGCAATGGGTGCAGCAATGATTCCTCCAATAATCAATCCTGCAATTACAGGCCAGTGAGATATACCTAACAAGGAAAAAAATGTAGCTGCACTGGCTAGTGTTACAAAAAATTCGGCTATGCTGACCGAGCCAATCACATAACGAGGTGTTCTTCCCTTCAGAATTAATGTACTTGTCACCAATGGGCCCCAACCACCGCCGCCAAAAGAATCCAGAAAACCACCGGCTGCGCCTAACCATCCTACTTTGCGAAATTTTTTCGGCTTGTTGATTTTTTTGAAGCCCGTTCTTAATATCCTCAAACCGAGAAAAAGTGTGTAAGCTGCAAGAATAGGTTTTACAAGTCCTGAATAATGATCTGACAGTTTTGACAAAGCTACTGCACCCAGTATAGCTCCCAATACACCCGGAATGAGTAATGCTTTGAAAAGTTTTTTGTTGACGTTACCAAAACGATAATGACTATAACCCGATGCAGCGCTGGAAAACATTTCAGCAGTGTGAATACTACCACTAATGGCTGGCAGTTTAATGCCAAGAGAAAGCAGTACCGTTGCCGATACCACACCATAACCCATTCCCAATAAGCCATCAACCAACTGTGCCAGGAAACCTGCGAGTATCATCCAGTAAAAAGTACTGTCTAAAGAAGCAAGCAGTTCTTTTGATTGCGTAAATAGTTGGGTGAATGGTATATACGAAAGAACAAGGTGGCCAACAAACATAAAAAAGAAAGCAAACAGGAATATGGATGCTATTTTTTTCCATCGTTGTTCTGCAACTGTCGGATTCTTTTTGTCTGTTGCTGCCAGCACAGTCGTTATTTCATTCAGTTTTTTTACCTTCTGAGAAAAATCTCCACCTATTTTATTCCTGATTACCTGCATC
>DPWF01000146.1 GCA_003526435.1 Chitinophagaceae bacterium
GCGAGAGCATTGTCATTAGCCGGGTATAAAGTTACCGTAATTGAAAAGTCTGAAAAGGCTGTAGGTGCTTCCATTCGCAATTTTGGCATGGTATGGCCCATTGGTCAACCTGAAGGTTTATTGTTTAACAGGGCCATGCGGAGCCGACAGATATGGAAAGATATCAGCGATAGTACTGGCATGTGGTACAACGAATCGGGAAGTATGCATCTTGCTTACCAGTCCGATGAATGGCTGGTTTTACAGGAATTGGCTGAGTTGTTTCAGCAGGAAGGGAGATCTGTTTTTTTGCTTAGTTCCTCAACAATAGCTGCACGCTTCCCTCATGTTCAACAAAAAGGACTGTTGGGAGGATTGTTTAGCAATACAGAACTGATTGTTGATCCGAGAGAGGCCATCAGAACCACAGCAGCTTATCTTGAAAATTTTCTTGATATACAATTTCTTTACAAAACACAGGTATCACATGTAGAAACCGGTGCAGTATATATAGGAGATAAAAAGTTGCAAGCCGATCAGGTATGGGTTTGTAGTGGACAGGATTTCGAAACTTTGTTTCCGGCTGTTTTTTTAAACCTTCCCATCACACGCTGTAAGTTACAAATGATGCGTTTTAAATCCTCAGATGCGGGAATGAAAATTGGCACGTCTGTTTGTGGAGGCTTGTCGCTCATTCACTATAAATCATTTGCAAAAGCAACCAGCTTACAAAAATTGGAAGATCGGTATAAAGCAGAAATGTCAGAATATATCAAGTATGGAATACACGTTATGGTTGCTCAAAATGAACATGGAGAGTTAACGGTAGGAGACTCTCATGAGTATGGCCATAGTTTTGAACCTTTTGATTCAGCTTATATAAATGAACTAATTTTTTCATATCTCAAACAGATGATGAATTGTTCAGGCTGGCAATTGATACAAAGCTGGAACGGGATCTATCCCAAAATGCAAAACGCTGCAACAGAAATCTGTCTGTCACCTGCTACCGACGTATTTATTCTCAATGGATTGGGTGGTGCCGGTATGACCCTTTCCTTTGGTCTTGCAGAAGAAATGGTGAAACAGCACGCCTCCTAATATGAACTTATTATTAACAAATCGTAAACTATTGAAGGTGAAACGCCGAAACACTAACATTGCGCTCCAGCCATTAGCTTACTTCAACTGCTTACCATGACTACAATTATCAATGACAAAGGAGAAACGGTTGCATATTTGTATCTTACAATCATACTTGATGTTAGTCAATCAAAAGTGCTTGGTTTAATATTGGGAAATTGTGTGTTCGGCCAACATACAGCTCCTATAGGAAAATTTTTTAAAGATACTTTCAGGAAGCAGAATGGAAAAATAGTAGCTAAACTTGGAAAAGAAGTATTCCCCAAAAAGCCGGCAGATGAAAAAAAGGTCCTGGCAGATGCATGGGCCATGCTTAGTAATGTGAGAGAACATGTCTGCATGTGGGTTGAAGAACACGAAAATTGGACACAGGAAAGTTTCAGCCATTTTTTAGCTGTGCATGAAAACAGGGCAGTTGCAGTTTAATACGCCATAACTAGTTTGAGTTCTCTCGAGTTTCCTACTCTTAATAATTTCGATGCAGGTTTAATCACACTTGTATCTCGAAACTTATACTAACAAACCCTCAACCTGCTAACAGGTAAAGACACCGGTAAGCCGTAAGCCCGACTTAGGTGAAATGGAATAATCATAGTTTATTGCTTTGTGGATATAACCTGCATAAATAAAGCAGATACAGAAAGATAACTTTTGCATCACTATAACTTAATGAAAAGTTCTTGCAGTTAATTTTTCTTTTATATCATTAAGTTACACCATTAAGTTTAGTTGTTTATTAACACTACCTTATTTTACTATGAACAAATGTTCATGGAATTATTAAGTTTCATATGGTCTGTATTTACAGCTTAACAAAACAGAAACATTTGCAGTCTTAAAAACTGTTTATGAAATCTGTTTGTACCCGATTCCCCCAAAAACTATTGCTGCTGTTATGTTTGATGACGATAACAGCTTTTTCACAAGCACAAACTATAAAAGGTGTTGTGAAAGACAGTGCATCAAACCCACTGGTTGGTGCAACTGTTCAGCTAAAAGGAACTTCTCTTAAAACTTCGACACTTAATGATGGTTCCTTTGTCTTAAATCTCAATGGAGTATCATCTGTAAATGCGGCTTTACTTGTTAGCTACACTGGTTACCAGGAAGCGGAAGTGTCAGTAAAAGGACTTACGAACCTGTCTATTCTGTTAACAGAAAAAAAAGAAGTGCTACAGGAAGTGGTAGTGACTGCATTAGGTATTCGAAGGGAAGAAAAATCGCTTGGTTATGCAGCACAAACCGTGAAAGAGAATGCGGTAAAAGATGCGAAAACAAATAACTGGGTAAATACCTTATCCGGAAAAGTGGCAGGTTTAAATATACAGGGAACAGGTTCCGGTCCAATGGGATCATCAAGAGTAACGCTTCGCGGAGAGAACTCATTGAACCTCGATAACAACCAGGCGCTTATTATTATTGATGGTGTTCCCGTGAGCAGCAGAATTACAGGAACAGGATATAATGCCCACCTTGCTGCAGATGGCCCGGTCGATTTTGGTTCTGGGTTATCAGATATTAATCCTGATGATATCGATAAGATTACTGTGTTGAAAGGTCCGGGAGCAACAGCCTTGTATGGTAGCCGTGCTGCTGGTGGTGCCATCATCATCACCACAAAATCTGGTCAGCGTTCAGACAAAGGCATCGGTGTTACATTTAATAGTAATATAAGTATCGACCAGGTAAACCGTTGGCCCGATTACCAGTTAGAATATGGTGAGGGAAGAACAAGCGCTTATTATTCTTATCTCGATGGTGCCGACGGCCCAAATACAAGTACAGGTGTGGCAGCAGGAAGAGCCTGGGGTCCNNAATATTTTCAATACAATCCTGATGCACCCGACGGCAGACCAAGCGTAAGAACACCATGGGTGGCACATAAAGATTATATCTCAGGCTTTTTCAAAACAGGTGTTACGGTATCCAATAGCATTTCAATGGAAGGCGGAAATGATAAAGGATCGGCGCGGTTATCGGTTACGCATTTAAAAAATGATTGGATACTTCCCAATACAGGATTTGAAAGAATCAACGCAGCCTTATCTGTTTCACAAAAAATATCAGATCGTTTAAAGATTACTGGTAAAGTAAACTATACCAACAAGCACAGCGATAACCTCCCTACAGCAGGTTATAATAACCAGACAATTATGTACTTTCTGATCATTGGTACAGCACCTAATATCAGACCCGAATGGTTCAAACCTTACTGGGAGCCCGGACTCGTGGGTGTTAAACAAAAAAATCCATTCAACCCTGGTCCAGACAATCCTTATCTGGATCTCTATGAGATGTTGAATAAGATGAATAAACATGGTGTGATCGGAAACATAGCCGCTACTTATACCATCAATAAAAAACTAGAACTGATGCTTCGTGCTGGTACCGATATGTCTTTTGAATTTCGCTCACAACAGCGACCATTCAGTATGACAAAATACCCCCGTGGCATGTATCGTGAACAGAATGTGTTCAACTATGAAATGAACGCAGATTTTCTGTTGACCTATAAAGACAGGATCAATGATGATATTAATTATACGGTTTCGGGTGGTGGTAATGCCATGAGACAGACCTATGATTTCTCAGGTGCTTATGCTGATCAGCTTTCACAGCCCGGTATTTATCAGGTTTCCAATAGTCTTGATCCAGCAGTAGTGGATGCAGTGAAAACCAAAAAAGCTATTAATAGTGTATATGGTTCAGCACAATTTTCTTATAAAGAAAAAATATTTCTTGATTTAACAGGAAGAAAT
>DPWF01000199.1 GCA_003526435.1 Chitinophagaceae bacterium
GACAATGCCAGCGGAACAGCAGCTTTGCTTGAACTGGCACGTTTGCTGAAAGAAAAATCACCGGTCAATAATAATTACCTTCTCATGCATTTCTCAGGTGAGGAGCTGGGTTTATTAGGCAGCAAATACTGGCTCGAAAATCCTACCGTGAAAGTTGCACCCAATTATATGATCAATATGGATATGGTGGGCAGGTACGATACGGCGCATAAACTAACCGTTGGTGGTTATGGAACATCGCCGGTTTGGGGTGATGTATGGAAAAATATTAAAACAGGACTCATCACCAAATTCGACAGCACCGGTAGCGGCCCCAGCGATCATGCCAGTTTTTACAGGGCCAATATACCGGTACAGTTTTTCTTTACAGGAAGCCATGCAGATTATCATAAAGTAAGTGATGATGCAGATAAAATCAACTATACGGCACAACGCGATATTGTAAAGTTGATTTATGAACTGATTGCACAAACCGATATAAAAGGCAAGCTTGCATTTGCCAAAACATCAGAACCGCAAATGGGACAAACACGCCGGTTTACAGTATCGCTCGGTGTAATGCCCGATTATGGCTACACAGGCACAGGTATGCGTATAGATGGTGTAAGTCCCGGAAAACTGGGAGAAAAAATAGGTCTGCAGGCTGGTGATGTACTGATACAACTTGGAACATTTAAATTTATAGATGTAAAAAGTTATTCAGAAGCATTGAGTAGCTTTAAAGCAGGAGACAAAACCNNCAAAAGAATACGATATTCAATTCTAACCTAGATAGTTCATAGCCAATAGTCCATAGACAATGGACCTTAAACTATGGACGATGGACTAACACCATGGCCACAACCAAACTAAGACTGAACATTGAAGAACTCAACGAAGATTTCTTTGATGATACCCGGCTTCTGGGTATAACGGCACCGGTAAAAAATTACCAGTTCTGTTTACAGTTGAACAATTTGTTGGGCTACCAGTTCAGACTCAATCCCGGACTGGAAATACATCTTCGTAGAAAAGAAAGAAGTTATTATTTCAGTATCTATGAATCCAAAGAACCGAATAGTTTTTTGGTACACTATCTCTACCATAACCAGTTCGACGGTGAGTATCTATTACCCGAATTCAAACACATGGATTTTTTGTGGTTGATGAAAGGCGACCTGGTTGATGATGTCAAATGTAACTGGATCAAACAATCGGTGAAAAACCTGGCAGGTGTGCAATTAGTAGCCGAACTTACCAATGAGCAGATTAAGAACAAAGGGAATATGGTGTTTTAAAAACAGAGGAATAGAGGAATGTCCAACGTCGACATTGGACATTCTTCTGTTCATTATTCATTATTTAAACGAGGTTTTATGTGGACAGAAGAAAACAATAAACTATACCGGAAATTTCAGTTTGCTGATTTCTCGGAGGCTTTTGCTTTTATGACGAGAGTGGCTATTGAAGCAGAGAAAATGAATCATCATCCGTATTGGAGTAATGTATGGAATACGGTTGAAATATGGCTGAGTACGCACGATGCCGGTGATATTGTAACAGATCTTGATCATCAACTCGCAAAACGAATTGATAAACTGGTATAGTATGACAACACTGCCCACAACCGTCATGCTGATAAAGCCCCATGCAAAAATGGGCAAACCCATTGTAAGGGCATTTCAATCTTTGTACAACTTACTGGAAGAACAAGGCATAGAAATGTTATTGTTTAACCAGTCTGGCGATAGCACAGTGGGAGCCCTCTACCCTGCCTGCTGGCTCACTACTTTGCCGGATGGGGTGGTGCTGGTATTACCTATACACAGAAGAGAGAGAAGAGCGGAAAAAAGAGATGATATTCTGGATGCGCTTCAAAAAAAATATTTACTGAAAGATGTAGAAGACTGGAGTGAATATGAGGTGGAAGGATTTTTCCTGGAAGGCACAGCCAGTATGGTGATGGATCATAAACACAAACTGATTTATGCTGCCATTTCTCCCAGAACACATCCTGCCATCCTCGAAAAATTTTCAACGGCACACAAGTACAAAGCCATAACATTCAGTGCAAGAAACGCATCCGGCAAAACGCCATTGCATACCAATATGCTGATGCATTTTGGAGAAGATTTTGTATTGCTTTGTGAAGAAGCGTTTACAGATGATATGGATCTGATCGCTGTAAAACAATTGCTACTGTCAACAGGTTATCGGATCATTCCTTTCAACCTCGATCAGTTGTCCCTGTTCATGGGAAATAGTTTCTCCTGTAAAAATAAAAAGGGAAAATCTTTATTGCTGATGGGTGAAGCTGCTGCGGCATCTTTAACCAAAGAACAAAAAAAGCAGATAGGTAAACAGGTGCAGATTATTCCGGTACCGCTTGAGACTATTGAAGTAGCTGGCGATGCAGGATTAAATGCCATGCTGGTGCCTGTCTGGTTGCAGGCTAAATGAGGCGGTCAAATATTTACCGTAACAACTTTATCTGCTTTCACTATCATTTTTCCAACAGGCTCGAGAAAGTCCTGGAGTTGATATTCTTCCAGTATAGACTGAACCATATTTACAGCGTCAGGTGCAACTGCAATTAATAACCCTCCATTGGTTTGAGGATCGGGCAAAACATTAAATGCCTCCATTACATTTACTCCTGCTCCAAAACCGGTTTTACTGCTATAACTGTTCCAGTTACGGTAAGTGGCATCGGGTACAATGCGTTGTGCGAGATAGGTTTTTGCCGCTTCAATGATGGGCAGTTTGGAATAATAGATTTCTGCAGATACATCACTGCCTTCCGCCATTTCTATGAGATGACCGAGTAAGCCAAAACCGGTAACATCGGTCATGGCATGAACACCATCTATTTTTCCAAGTGCAGCACCTGCTTTATTCAGTTGCATCAATTGCTTTAATAAAAGGGCTTCATGTTCTTCTGTCAGCACATTTCTTTTCTGTGCTGTAGAGAGAATACCTACACCCAAAGGCTTGGTGAGAAAGAGCAGATCGCCTTCTTTTGCCTTATTGTTTTGTTTGAGTTGCTCTTTATTCGCCAGTCCATTCACCGATAAGCCAAAAATGGGTTCGGGTGAATCGATGCTATGTCCCCCTGCCAATGGAATACCAGCTTCTTCGCAAATAGATCTTGCACCTTCAATAACCTGTTGTGCCAGTTCGGGTGAAAGTTTATCGATGGGCCATCCTAAAATGGCAATGGCCATAATAGGAGTACCCCCCATGGCATATACATCGCTGATGGCATTGGCACCAGCTATTTTTCCAAACGAAAAAGCATCATCCACAATCGGCATAAAGAAATCGGTGGTGCTGATGAGTGCCTGACCATTCCCTAAATCATAAGCAGCCGCATCATCTTTACTGGCATTGCCTACCAGCAGTTGCGGAAATGCCGTTGAAGGCTGATTTGTTTTCAGGATGGTATCAAGTACTGCCGGGGCTATTTTACACCCGCAACCGGCGCCATGCGAAAATTGTGTGAGTTTAACAGGTTCCATACAACTGCAAGATAAGTTATGCAATGATCCAACTGATTTCACCAAACTGAAAGCGATCCGAAGGACCATTTTCTACCAATAATTCGCCTGCTTCATTTACCCCCGATAATGTACAGGAAAAACGACTATTGCCTTTTTTAAGATGAATGACCTGACCTTTTCTGAATAAGTGTTCATTATAAGCAGCAAGTAATACTTCAAAAGAACCATTTTGTAATTGAGAAAGCCTTATGTCCAGATGTGTACAGAGTTCCTTCGCCAACTGAACAGGATCAAAATTTTTTCCGGTGATTTGTTTCAGCGAAACAGGGTTTGCCAATGCAGCATCAAACAATACCTGGTTGATATTAATACCTATTCCGGCAACGGCCCACTGCCAATTCTGACCACGTAACTGATTTTCAATCAAAATTCCCCCTGCCTTTCTGTCACGCCAGTAAATATCATTGGGCCATTTAATAGCAGTCTCGTCTCCGGCATAGCGACTGAAAAAATCGTAACAGGCAAGTGCCACAGCCACACTTAACCGGAACTGCTGTCCCTGAATAAGTGGTTTTGGATCAATAACAGCCGACATAATGATGTTTTGCCCTGCTTCTGTAACCCATTTTTTTCCGTGCTGGCCCTTACCGGCCCATTGCCGATGCGCAAAAAAAACCGAACCATGTGTTGCCATATTGTGTTGAATATGGGTCATGGCATAGATGTTGGTACTATCCGTTTCAGATAATTCCATAAACGGCTGTCCAATTGGTTGTTTAACGTTCTCTGATGGCAAAGAATTACTATTTTTGACGAAGTTACCAACGAGACCGTTAAACACCCGATGTTTATTAAGGGTATGGATACCCGGAGTCATTATTAAATTTTAAATCATATCTATTATTGGAACCGCTTTCTGTTTTACAAAGCCGTACTAAAAGCTCGGTAACGAGACTTACACGCAACTCGAAAATTTTCAAGGCCATTATTAAAGCTGTTCAGGATAAAAAAGCAGAACATATCATAAGTCTTGACCTGAGAAAAATACCGGAAGCGGCAGCCGATTTTTTTGTGGTTTGTCAGGCATCCAGTACCACCCAGATCAGGGCCATTTGTGATGCTGTAGAAGATGAAGTGAAAAAAACCTGTGGAGAAGCTCCGTATAAACACGAGGGTAGACAGGCATTGCAATGGGTGCTGATTGATTATGTAAACATTGTGGTACACGTTATGCATCCGGATGCACGCAAGTTTTATAAACTCGAAGAAATGTGGAGCGATGCGGCTTCGCAAATACACGAATAAAGAAAAAATTACAGGATCACTGAATATACAGCATCCTGAAACGTCAATATACTGAGAGGAATATGTCACAGGAAAACAAGCAATCGAAATTAAACATGGAAAAAGGAGATGGTCAACGTAAAGGCCCCAAATTCAATATTTACTGGATATACGGTATTATCATCATTGTGCTGATATCGGCTCAGGTATTCAATTTTGCACCCGAATTAAAAGCCATCACTGAAAAACAATTCAGGGATAATATTCTTGTTCAGGGCGATGTACAAAAACTGGATCTTGTTAAAAACAAAGAACAGGTACATGTGTACGTGAAAAAAGATATGCTGGGGAAAGATTTTTATGTAAAACAATTCAAAGGAAAACTCGATCCCAAAAAAGTAGGCACAGCCCCTCTCTTTTCTTTTGAGGTGGTTGACTGGAAAGCTTTCGAAGAAAGACTTGATGAATTCTGCAAGGCGAATAATATTGCCGAAGTAGACATGCGCGTGGTGAAAGCACCAGAATGGTTTGGGCCATTGTTGAATACGGTATTTACATTACTCATCATTATCGTGGCATGGGTATTACTCATGCGTAAAATGGGAGGCCCTTCCAGTGGCGGTGGTCCGGGTGGTATCTTCAATATCGGAAAATCAAAAGCCACTTTATTTGATAAAGGTGCTAAAGTAAATATCACATTTGCTGATGTAGCCGGATTGGATGAAGCCAAAGTGGAAGTGATGGAGATCGTAGACTTCCTCAAAAATCCTAAAAAATATACATCACTCGGCGGTAAAATTCCCAAAGGCGCGTTGCTGGTGGGCCCTCCGGGTACTGGTAAAACATTATTGGC
>DPWF01000312.1 GCA_003526435.1 Chitinophagaceae bacterium
CAAATACTGGTAGCTGCCATGTTACAAAGCCAGCAGAGTTGGTTACCTGTTTTACATGAACCGGTAAAAATCACAGCGTTTATTAATGAAGCTACACAAACACAAAAGCTGATTGCTCATTGTGAGGAAGATCAGAAAACGGCACTATCAGGTATCAAACCAGCAAATAACTCTCTTCTACTGATTGGTCCGGAAGGCGATTTTACAGCACAGGAAATTACACTAGCGCTTGACAAAGGTTTTGAACCTGTTTCTCTTGGTAATACAAGGTTAAGAACTGAAACTGCAGGTATTGTAGGAGCTACGCTTCTTTCCATAAATTAACTACCACTGAGAATACTGAAATATGCAGTATTCTCAGTGGCATATTTCCACCATCCCATCTCTTTCGTATATTCATAGTATGAGCAAAGCCTTAATCGTTTCTTCTATTTTAATCGCCCTATTCTTTTTTTCCTGCAAAAATGGTAAAAGCAGAAAGCCTGTTGTTCGCGACACCAGTATTACCACATCAACCTCTTTCAACAACTTATTTTTCGATAGTGTGAAGTTGTCTGCATTTCTACTTAACCATCCGGAATATCAAAACTTCACGCAACAATTCAACGATTTTTATCAGGATCGTAACTACGCTTATGCCTGGTTCGATTCTACAGGGCTGGCAGAACAGGCCCTCAACTTCAACAACCTTCAGCAAAACTATATCAGCAGCTTTTCAGACAGCAGCATTTACAATGCCTTACTCGATTCATTATTACAAAGCTTTCAGCAAAAAGATGCCAGCAAAAAGTTTGTAAATACCCAGGTATTGGAAACAGAGCTTTTATTAACAGGTCAATTTTTTCAATATGCTGCCAAAGTGTACAAAGGAAGCGATATTGATGCAGCAGAGCTTGGCTGGTTTATTCCACGAAAAAAAATAGACCTGCATGCTTTGCTCGATTCTACACTTCAGCATAAATCAGCAGAAACCTATGCGCCTCAGAACAGCCAGTACAAAAGGTTGCAGGAATATGTACAAACGTATAGCCGGCTCAGTAAAGAAAATGGTTTTGATTCCATCCCCTCATTAAAAAAATCGTTGCGGAAAGGCGACTCTTCCGAAATAGTTCTAACGATAAAAAAACATTTACAATTATTGGGCGACCTCCCGCAAAATGACGGATCGGCTATTTTTGATACAACCCTTGTACTAGCTACCAAACAATACCAGCGCAGAATGGGTCTCACAGAAGATGGCGTTATTGGCAATAAAATGATTGCAGAATTAAACGTACCGATTAAACAACGCCTGCGTCAGATACTCATCAACCTTGAGCGACTTCGCTGGATGCCGCCGGAAAAAGACACCAACTATATCCTGGTGAACATTCCCGAATTTATGATGCATGTGTACGACAGCGGAAGACTTCAGTTCAACATCAATGTGATCGTTGGTACTGCAGCCAATAACACCGTTATTTTCAGCGACCGGTTACAATACGTTGTATTCAGTCCGTACTGGAATGTCCCGGAAAGTATTGTTCGTGGTGAAATATTGCCTGGTATTAAAAAGAACCCCAATTATCTCGCCAAACACAATATGGAAATTGTAAAACAAGCCAGTGTTCCTGTCATCAGGCAACTTCCCGGGCCTGCCAATTCACTCGGACTCGTAAAATTTCTTTTTCCCAATAATTACAATATCTATTTTCACGACACGCCTAACAGAAACCTTTTTTCACAAAGTAGCAGAAGTTTTAGTCATGGATGTATACGTATAGCTGAACCCAAAAAAATGGCACAGTATCTCTTACGGACAGATAGTAGCTGGACCAATGAAAAAATTGACAGTGCCATGCATCTCAAAAAAGAGAAATGGGTGCCTCTAAAAAAATCAGTGCCTGTTTTCATTGTTTACTTCACCGCATGGGTTGACAAAGACGGGCAACTGAATTTCAGAAAAGACATTTATAAACATGATGAAAAGATGGCGATGAAGCTGTTTTAATGGAAGACCGGAAGTCCGAAAGTCCGGAAGAAGCACTCCAATACCCCTAACTTTCTTCCGGATTTCCTGACTTTCGGACTTTCGGACTTTCTTACATTTGTATAAACAGCCTGAACATGCATTTGATTGAGGTTACTGATAGCACAACAATAAAATCATTTTTGGAAATAAGCGCGTTACTCAACCGGCATAACCCTGCTTATATACGTCCATTAGACAATGAGGTGAATGATGTATTCAACCCGGAAAAAAACAAACAGTTTAAATACGGCACGGCCAAACGCTGGATTGTAGAAACAGATGAAGGTGAAACAGTGGGTCGTATTGCCGCTTTTACCAGTAGCAAATACATTAATAAGGGAACTGATTTTGCAACTGGCGGTATTGGTTTTTTTGATTGCATCAACGACCAGGCTACGGCTAACCTCTTATTTGATACTGCCAAACAATGGCTCACCGAGCAGGGAATGGTAGCCATGGACGGGCCTATCAATTATGGTGATCGCGATAAATGGTGGGGGCTGATGGTGGAAGGATTTGATAAAGAACCCATGTATGGCATGTCGTTCAACCCCGACTATTACGAACAGCTTTTTGTAAACTATGGTTTTCAGAATTATTATAACCAGTACTATTATTCCATGAAAGTGGATGATCCGTTGCCTCCGCGTTTTGCTGAACGTCATGCCAAGTTTAAAGCCAAACCTGGCTATGAAGCAAAACATGCCAGGTTATCGGAGCTGGAGAAATATGCAGGCGATTTTGCCACTGTTTACAATGCTGCATGGGCACAACATGGAGAGAATAAAGAGATTACAAAAGAACAGGTGGTTAAACTGTTCAACACCATGAAACCCATTATGGATGAAAGAGTGGTATGGTTTGCTTATTACAAAGAAGAGCCCATTGCCATGTTCATTAATATTCCAGATATTAACCAGTACTTCAAACATTTTAATGGCAAATTTGGTCTCTGGCAAAAACTCCATTTATTATGGATGAAAAAAACAGGGGCCTGTAAACGTCTTACTGGTCTGGCATTTGGGGTGGTACCAAAATACCAGGCATTGGGTATCGATAGTTTTATGATTAATGAATGTGCACTCCTTATACAGAACCGTGGATGGTATTACGAATACGAAATGGGTTGGGCAGGCGACTGGAACCCAAAAATGCTGAATATCTACAAAAGCCTGGGCGGAGTACAAAGTCGCCGAATGGTTACTTTCCGCTATTTGTTCGACCGAAGCAAAGCGTTTGAAAGGCATCCGGAAATGGAATACAAATAAGCTACTAGCCACTAGCTTCAAGCTGCCAGCTATAAGAACGTTTTTTACACATTCCGCTAGAAGCTAGAAGCTTGTAGCTCGCAGCTTCCAGCTTCTCCTTATATTGCACCACTGATATGGATAATAAATTCATTGTTTCGGCACGTAAGTACAGACCACAGAATTTCAATACCGTGGTGGGGCAGTCGCATATCACTACCACACTCAAAAATGCCATCAAAAACAACCAGTTGGCACATGCATTTTTGTTTTGTGGTCCGCGGGGAGTGGGTAAAACAACCTGTGCCCGTATTTTGGCTAAAACAATCAATTGTACCAATCCTACGCCTGAAGGCGAAGCCTGCAACACCTGTAACAGTTGTGTTTCTTTTGAAAGTGGCACATCTCTCAATATTCATGAACTGGATGCGGCGAGTAATAACTCTGTTGAAGACATTCGTTCATTGGTAGAGCAGGTTCGTTTCGCACCACAGGCAGGTAAATACAAAGTATATATTGTAGATGAGGTACACATGCTTAGTGCCAGCGCCTTTAATGCTTTTTTGAAAACCCTGGAAGAGCCCCCTTCCTATGCCATCTTCATTTTAGCTACTACAGAAAAGCATAAAATACTACCTACCATCCTGAGCCGATGCCAGATTTTCGATTTCAAACGCATCACCAATAACGATACAGTAGAACATCTGCAGGAAATTGTTGAGAAAGAAGCCATCAAGGCCGAAAAAGCAGCACTACAGGTTATTGCACAGAAGAGTGAAGGATGTATGCGCGATTCATTGAGCATACTCGATAAAATTGTAAGTTTTACCAACGGTACCGTTACCTATCAAAATACACTCGAACACCTTAACATCCTCGACGAGGATTATTATTTCAGGTTATTATCATCATTACAGCAGCAGGATATGGCATCTGCCATGTTATTGTTTGACGAAATCAACCGAAAAGGTTTTGAGGGAGACATGGTATTAAATGGCTTTGCAGAATTTATCCGCAATCTGCTGGTATGCAAAGACCCTAAATCTGCTGCATTACTGGATGTGGTGGAGGGATTACAGGAAAAATATATTCAGGTAGCCGGATCTATCGGCATGTCATACCTTGTAAGTGCGCTCAACATTTTGAATGAGGCCGAAATACAGTTCAAAATGGCACGCAACAAACGTTTACATGTTGAACTGACCATCATCAAACTCAATTTCCTGCAACAGGCCATTGAACTTTCCATGGACAATGGACAGGTCATAAAAAAAAAACGAATTGACGGGCCGGTAGCTTTTCGCACCAGAACTATTCCATCGATACAGGTAAAATCTGCTCCGGAAACATCATCGCCGAAATTATATATTGAAGAAAAGAAAACAGCACCCACTACCCCTGTTTCAACGGCTACGCCTTCAAAACCTGCCCCTGCCGTAACAACCAGTGCTGTTAAACCTGTTGTAAGCTCTACAGGCAATGGCCCCAAAAAAAGTTTACTTGATGCATTGCGGGAAAAAGTAGGTGACCAGTATGCCATTGAAGAAGTAAAAGAAGCCGAAGTGTTGAATATGGAAAAGCTCACCCAGTGCTGGAATGAATATGCCATTAAATTGGAGCAACAACAGAAACATTCATCGGCCGGCACTTTTAAAATGGCTTTACTACAGATAGAGGATGATATTCATTTCACCGTAACCGTTCCTGCATTAACCGCACAAAAATTTGTGGAGCAGGAAAGGATGATGCTGATCGATTACATACAAACCGCTTTTAATAACAGAGCCATTGTTTTTAATATTCTGGTAGAAGCAACTGAAAGAGAAGAAGTGCCGGTACATATGCGATTGAACAGTAAACAGAAATTTGAGCGGATAGCCGAACAATACCCCTTGGTGAAGGAACTGAGAGATCGGCTGAAATTAGAAATAGACTATTGATGCATTCAACAATCAACAGTAAAAAATCAAAAACCAATACCTACTACACTACCCGTACTACTTTATCCAAATTTTGATTTTTGATTTTTGAATTTTGATTTTCAACTTCTTCGTACCTTACTACGCTAATCATCCTCCATCTCCCATGCCCAAATCTACATTCAAATACACGAACAATGAGGTAACAGTTGTATGGAAACCAGATACCTGTATTCATAGCCGCATTTGCTGGACCCAATTGCGCGAAGTTTTTGATCCGGCAAAAAAGCCCTGGGTAAATATGGAAGCAGCTTCAACCGAAGCCATTATAGCACAGGTTAGAAAATGTCCGAGTGGTGCATTGAGTTACTATTTGACTGCCGAGGGAGAGCAAGCTATACAAAAAGACATCAAGTCCGAAGCTGCCAGCATTATGAATATTGAGATCAAAAAAAATGGTCCTATTCTTATTACCACCGATTGTATCATTACCCATGGAGATGGCAGCCAGGAAACCAAACAGGGCACCACAGCCCTCTGCCGCTGCGGCCAATCAGCCAACAAACCTTATTGTGATGGCACACATAGGAAAGTAGGGTTTGAAACGGAGAGATAGTGAACAGACGAACAGACGAACAGAGGAATTTTCAAGTAATTAAATTTCTTTATTTGGCCATTGAACATTCCTCTGTTTCTCTGTTCGTCTGTTTTACTGCTTCTTACTCTTAACATACCCATTCTTCCCCAGCCATTGCAGCACTTTATCGCGCTGGTCGCCCTGAATGATGGCTTCGCCGTCTTTAACGGAGCCACCGGTACCACAGAAGTTTTTGAGTTGCTTACCTAATATTTCGAGATCCGATTCTTGCCCGATAAACCCGGTTACCAGTGTAACGGCTTTTCCGGCACGTTGTTTTTTATCGAGCAAAATGCGGAGTGATTGTTGTGCAGGCGCCAGTGTATTAGTTATTTCGTTTTCCTCAGGCTCAAACCTGAAGTTGGGATCGGTACTGAAAACAAACCCGTTTTTATCAGAAGTATTTTTCTTAGCCATGGTTTTCTTTTGGCAAAGTAACGGAAAACACTGATCCATTTCCCGGTTCACTGGTTACAGAAAGCGTGCCATGATANNTACAAACTCTTTACACAGGAGTAAACCAAGCCCGGCTCCTTTTTCATTCCTGGTACCAGTAGTCGTAAAGTGGGTATTTATTTTAAACAGTTTCCCCAGTTGATCTGCTGTTATTCCCACGCCAGTATCGATTACTGAAATAGTAGCGGTATGTTCGGCGTCAGTATATTTTATATTCACTTCTCCACCCTCATCTGTAAATTTCAGTGCATTCAGCAGCAGGTTGCGCATGACAATATCCATATGATGAATGTCGGCATATACTTTTGCTGTTACAGGAACATCGTTGCTGATGGCTATTTTTTTCTGATTGGCTGCTGCCATTAAAAGATGCCGGTTATTTTCTACGATGTCGTATACCAGTGCTTCTGTTGGCCTTACATCAGTAACCCCACCCATCTGGTTTCTCGACCATAACAACAGGTTATCAAGTGTTGTATTGAGTGAACTGATCTGTTTACTCAGCGCCACCCTGATGTTGGCAAATGCTTCTTCAGATAAACTTTGTTTTTCTACCAACTGCAATACACTACTCAATGATGCAATAGGTGTTCTAAGATCATGTGAAAGAATAGAGAATATTTTATCTTTCTGAAACGAAGCCTGTTCCAGTGCCTCTTTTTGCTGCCGGAGTTGCTTATTTACCAATTGTTTAAACTGATTTCTTCTCCATGATACCAGCCAAAGTGCCATTACCAGACCCACAACAATTAACAAGAGGAAAGTAAACATTCGCTGATCTCTTATTTTTTCCTTCTGGCTCTCATCTTCTTTTTTTAACAGGTTGATCTCTGCCTGTTTTTTTTCTGTTTCAAAAGCCACCTGCATTTGTGCAAAACGTGCGCGACTCCGTTCCTCAAATAAAGTATCGTTCAGGGTTACATGTGCCGATTGCGTACGGAATGCATTTTTATAATCGCCAAGTGCCGCATAAGATTGCGACAGTAATTTATTGATGGTTGACTGCTCTCCTTTTGCTCCCAGCTCTTCTGCAACTTTTACAGCTTCTTCAAAATAAGGAATAGAGGTTTTCCATTGCTTTTTCTGCTGGGATGCTTTTCCTAACCGATATAAGGCTGTTTCAATAATAAAATTACTTTTTGCTGAACGGGCGGCTTCAACAGAGGCAGAAAAATAATTGATGGCCCTGTCTATGGCTCCATCTTCCATATAAATATCTCCGAGCGTACGCAAACAAAATGCCATCTTGTACTTGTCGCCCAATCTGGCATTGTGCTCAAGGGCTGCCTGACTATAGATCAGTGCTGAATCTCTAAATTTCCCACGATGTGCAGAAAAGGCTATATTATTCAGGCTTCGTCCAATACCATGCTGGTCATTCAATTGTTCATGAATGCGCATCTCCTTTGTGAAATAATCCATCGATTCCCTATACTTGGCCTGTGAATTATAAATGGCTCCTACATTGCGATAAGAGATGGCCAGTTGTGGCAGATTTGAAATTGAATCATTAATACGCAATGCCTGTAATGCAAAATCAAAGCCTTTTGAATAATCTCCTTTCCGGTAATAGGCCCAGCCCATATTATTCAGTGAAATACCTTTACCCCTCGTAAACTTCAGTTGTACTGAAAGATCGAAACCCTGTTTGGCAAATTCGAGCGAGCGGTCGGCATTTTTATCAGATAATTCTTCAGCTATCAGGTTCAGGAAGCGAACATATTGAGTGTCTTTTATCATTGATCCCAACGAACGGATCAGCGAATCTGCTTTTGCAGTTTGTGCTTCCGTCAAATGAAAGCATAACAGGAAGTATCCCGAAAGAATATATTTCATCATACCAACAGTGGCGCCGGGGCTACAGCGTTATCAGCAAGATAAAGGAAAGGGGTAATAAAACCAATAAAACCGGGCTAATCTGTCGTCACGGCTTTGAGGCTGAGATCAAGGCTTTGCGCCTGGTGAATAAGTCCACCTACACTTACAAAATCAACACCGGTTGCAGCATAAGATTGAATGGTTGTGAGGTTGATGCCCCCACTGGCTTCCGTTTCAAATTGCCCGTTAATCATTGCTACGGCTTCTGCCACCTGTGCAGGCGGAAAATTGTCGAGCATAATACGAAACACTTTACCAGCTCCTATCGAACAAACTGTTTTTACATCATCTAATGTTCTGGTTTCCACTTCTATTTTTAAGGTGAGGTTCTTTTGCTGCAGGTACATATTTGCTTTTTCAATTGCCTGAACAATACCACCTGCATAATCAATATGATTGTCTTTCAGCATAATCATATCATATAAACCAAATCTATGGTTAATACCTCCTCCAATACGCACCGCTTCTTTTTCCAGTAATCTGAAGTTGGGTGTTGTTTTACGGGTATCGAGCAATCTTGTATGATAACCTTTCAGCAGATCGGTATATTGTCTGGTGAGGGTGGCAATTCCGCTCATTCGCTGCATACAGTTCAGTACCAGCCGCTCACAGGAAAGAATAGTATGAATAGATGTGACCACTTCAAATGCTTTTTCTCCCGCCTGCATTAAGTCTCCGTCTTGTTTATATAACAGCAACTCAACATCGGGATCCTGCATACGAAATATTTTTTCTGCAACGGCCAATCCAGCCAGTACGCCATCCTGTTTTATTTTAAGTACGGCCTTACCTTTTTTTTCCGGAGGAATGCAACTCAGTGTAGAATGATCACCATCGCCAATATCTTCCAGTAAAGCAGATTGCACCAATAGCTGTAGTTGCTGATCGAATGTATTCATGGTACAAAGCTAATGGAAGAAGATTCAGGAAATCAAGAAACAGGTGTATAAGATATAAGGTTCAAGATACAAGACACAAGGCACAAGAAACAGGTTAGTTGATGCGGACGGTAACAATCTGGTATTGTCCGCCTTTCTGTTTCAGCATCACGGTAATATTATAGCCTTTATCGTTGTTCAGGAGTTTACCTGTCATATACATTGTATTTCCAATCTCACGTTCTGAAATCTTTTCAAACCCTTTGATACTTTTTTCTCCAAAAAAGTATTTGAGCGCTATAGTTGCCTGGTTTTTGCCCATATTTTTCACTTCATCTTTCTCCAGCAACTTCATATCTACAAAATCATCAAAGTGAGATGCCACCTGCTCTGCACTTGCAGATTTCAGCGAGCGCACGATAGCATCTGTAGGTCCCTGGAATGTAAACGACATCAGGGTTAATGCCAATCCGATGGTTAAAAAAAATGATTTCATATACTTTATTTTGCTTTCTCCCTTTATATGTGCCAAAAACATGCCAACTTTGGGAAAATCAGGCTTTGCCATAAAGTTACAATCTAATCAGCAATTAACACACTAGATCATTTTAATATATGAGCAAGAAAGTTATTTTAGTCATTATGGATGGATGGGGTCTCGGAAAAATAGCCTCTGCAGATGCCATTCAGCAGGCCAGAGTGCCATTTGTAAGTTCACTCTGCAAAACATATCCCAATACCACACTTGTTACCTGTGGCGAGCAAGTAGGTTTACCTGATGGGCAGATGGGTAATAGCGAAGTTGGACACCTTAACCTTGGTGCCGGCAGAATTGTGTACCAGGAATTACAGCGCATAAATGTTGCTGTTAAAACAGGAGAACTGGCTGCAAACGCACAGTTTCTTCAATCTATTGAATATGCAAAAAACAATGACAAAGCTTTACACCTGATCGGACTCGTAAGTGATGGTGGTGTGCATTCTCACATCAACCACCTGAAAGCCATTTGCGATTTGTGTAAGCAGCATGGTATATCAAAACTCTTTATCCATGTATTTACAGACGGGCGCGATACCGATCCTAAAAGCGGATTGGGTTTTGTACGTGAATTAGAAGATCATCTAAAAAATAGTGCAGGAACCATCGCATCTGTAAGTGGCCGTTATTATGCCATGGACAGAGACAAACGTTGGGAAAGGGTAAAACTGGCCTATGATTGTCTGGTAAAAGCATCTGGCCCTACGGCATCTGATGCCATCAGCGCCATTGAAAATGCTTATACAGCCGGCACAACCGATGAATTTATTTTACCAACAGTCATAACAGGTGCAAACGGGCAACCTGTTGCCACCATCAAGGAAGATGATGCTGTGATTTGTTTTAATTTCAGAACCGACCGTTGCAGGGAAATCACAGAAGTGTTGACTCAACAGGCTTTCCCGGAATTTGATATGTTGCCGCTGAAACTGCATTATACCACCATGACACTCTATGATCACAAATTCAAAAATGTACATGTGATCTTCGAAAACGATAACCTCAGCAATACATTGGGAGAAGTGCTGGAAGCCAATGGCAAAACACAGATACGCATTGCAGAAACAGAGAAATATCCGCATGTTACTTTTTTCTTTAGTGGCGGAAGAGAAGAGCCCTATAGTGGTGAGAAAAGAATAATGGTACCCTCACCCAAAGTGGCCACTTATGACCTGCAACCTGAAATGAGCGCCGTTGAAATCACAGATAAACTCGTGCCGGAGATTGAAGCAGGTAGTGCTGATTTTGTGTGCCTCAACTATGCCAATACAGATATGGTCGGGCATACCGGTGTTTTCAGTGCTGCCATTAAAGCAGCAGAAACCGTTGATGCGTGTGTTAACAGGGTGGTTACTGTAGGGCTGGCAAATGGTTATACCATTTTTTTGACAGCCGATCATGGTAATGCCGATTTTATGATTAATGAAGACGGCAGCCCGAATACGGCCCATACTTTAAACCCTGTTCCATTCTTTATCATCGACAAAGACTGGAAAGGAAGCATAAAACCGGGCAAGCTGGGCGATCTTGCACCTACTATTTTAACGGTGATGGGTTTACCTATTCCGAAAGAAATGACAGGAAATGTATTAATTTAATGGTCTCAACAACCCTCAAAACATGAAAATATTTAAAAGAATCCTGCTCATTTTACTGATTGCATTGCTGGCCATACAATTTGTACGTCCGGCCAAAAATGTATCTACCGATAAAAGTAAACACATCAGTACATTGTATGCAGTTCCTGCCGATGTAAATACCATTCTCACCAAAGCCTGTAACGACTGTCATACCAACAATACCATCTACCCCTGGTATGCCGCTGTACAACCTGTAACCTGGTGGCTGGATGATCATATCAACGAAGGAAAAAAACACCTCAATTTTGATGAGTACAATACTTACAGTCTCAGAAAGCAATACCATAAAATGGAGGAAGTAATTGAGCAGGTGAAAGAAAAAGAAATGCCCCTCAATTCTTATACATGGGTGCATCGCGATGCAAAACTTACCGACGAAGAGCGGGTGTCACTTACCACATGGGCGCAATCGGTAATGGATACCATGAAAGCACATTATCCGATCGACAGCCTCGTCAGAAAAAGAAACTAATTTGTCAGTTATAAGAAAAAGTATCGCCTTTGTATTGTTATTATTAGTGGCTTTTCCGCTGATGGGTTTTGTATTATTTCATTATCAGCAAAAAAGTATCAGGGCTGAAATGAAGCATGCTTTTAAATCGAGAGAACTAAGTACCATACGTATTCGCCAGTTAAAATGGTACAAAAAAGAAAAAGAGATCATTGTTAATGGCACTTTATTCGATGTGAGTTCTGTAACTGAACAACCAGACGGAACCTTTATTGTAAAAGGGTTGTACGATCACCAGGAGCAACCACTTCATCGGTTACTGGATCAGACAACAGAAAAAAATCAAAAATCACCCCTGCTTGTTTTATATGCTTCCTGTTTTGTGAGCAATCAGTCGGTGTTTATACTTTCCTTCCAGCATCATTCTTTCTCTATTGAAAATATTCATGGAGAATATTTCGAAACCTTAATTCCTCAATTTC
>DPWF01000158.1 GCA_003526435.1 Chitinophagaceae bacterium
CATGCCGATGTAGATTTTAAACTTCCCCCTTTTCGATTTTTTAATCAGGTTCAGAAAATGCTGTACTGTCTGGTCTTTATCTGGCATTAGAATGAAATGGCTAGTGCGGTGGATATAAAGAAATTATTGTTTGCAATATTTCCGTTCTTCTCAAAAATCCTGTCTTTGGATGAAAACCCTCTTGCTTCTATACGCCACATGGCTTGGTTGCTGATGGCATGATCATAATTCAAAGAATAACCCCATGTTTTAAAACCATTGGGTGTTGCCGTACCAATGATGACGCCATTGGCATCATTATAATATTCAAGTCTGGCTGTAAAACTGTTCTTTGCATCTGCATTTATTTTTGCCATTACTACAGGTGTGTACCAGGTATTATAGTTGCTGCTTCCTTTTTGTTTTTGTTCAAACCCAATATCAAATCCTGTGGTAAGTGCAAAAGCATCAGACAATTGAAAAACGCCATAAAAATTATGGAAATAACGCATCTGCTTTATACTATCAGGTTAATCGTTACCGATAAATGAACTACTGTTTAAAGTAATTTTTGCATTGGGTTTATAGGTTAGCTGATGTCCAATACCAAGTGTACTGTTACCGGGTACACGTTGTATTCGCTGCCAGCCGTTGAGTAATAAACCACTCATGATCCATTTTTCATTGGGTGATGTATACGTGAGTTTTACACCCGATTCATAATAAGGAGAGTTATCGGCCAGTATACCCCTGGTAAGTGTCCAGCAGTCTTTTCCGATCGCACTTTCAAAACCAATATGGGAAGCAAAAATGCCTGCATCGATCCAGAGATTCGATGTCTTTGATAGTTTAACACCTGCATTGGCTTCAAAAATATTTTTCAATACCCCCGGTTCTGCAGCGAGGTTGGCATTCATATATGTTCCCGCAGCAAGGGCGAGGTTGGCCCTCACACCATTTTGCTGATAGGCAGCTTTTACCATACCAAGGTTGAGGTTAAACTCATTGTGTCTGTTATGTGAATACACAAAAGAGGGCCTGTTCTGCAAAGCAGGTTTTCCGAAATCGTAGCTGTAATAAGTTTCGAGGTAACCACTAAAACTAAGTGGATTGGTTTCTTTTTTTTCCTGCGCTGTTGCTAACAGCAATGCAGAAAAACCCATAATCGTCAAAAATCCTTTTTTCATCTTGTTGTTAATTTAATTGATCTAATGCAATATTTAATTGTAAAACGTTCACTGTTTTTGGACCCAGCGGGGGTTGACTGGTATAAGTGCGTACCAGTTCGTACAGATTGGCCTCGGGAATGTTGCGGATGGCAGAGATACGCTTCACCTGTATTTCCGCTGCTGCTACCGAAATATGCGGGTCGAGCCCACTGCCGCTGGCAGTTACCAGATCAACCGGAATATCTTTTTTGTCGATACCCGGATTATGAACCAGGAAACTGTCGATTCTGGTCTGAACCGTAGCAAGATAATCAGGATTGGATGGTCCTTTATTGCTTCCTGCAGAACCTGCAGCATTGTAATTTACTGCCGATGGACGGCTATAGAAATACTGATCCTGTGTAAAAGCCTGGCCTATATTGCTGTAATACTTTTTACCATTGGCTTCTATCAGTTCTCCTTTACCCTTCTGTGGTGTGAGTTTGGCCACACCCCATATGAAAAGCGGATAGATGCCAGATAAAACAATCAGTAATACAAGGGTAAGTTTAATAGCGGGAAAAAAATGTGTTTTCATAAATGATGATTATTAACGACTCTGTGTTAACTCCCCTTCTCCCTTTGTCTTTGTAAAAAACCGTAGTAAATTTCAGGTTGCCTTTATTCTTTGATTTCATTAACAAAGAGAAAGGGAGAAGGAGAATTAATGTAGTGTCATTGTTTAATAGAATAATGACACTACGATATCGATTAGTTTGATACCTATGAAGGGAATGATGATACCTCCCAGTCCGTAGATGAACAGGTTACGTCTGAGCAATGCACTCGCACCAATGGGTTTATACGCCACCCCTTTCAACGCCAGCGGTATCAGCAACGGAATAATGATGGCATTGAAAATAACCGCTGAGAGTATGGCTGTTTCCGGACTGGAAAGCTGCATAATATTCAGCGCCTGCAAAGCTGGTATGGAGCTCACAAACAAGGCCGGAACAATGGCAAAATATTTGGCCACATCATTGGCTATACTAAAGGTGGTAAGTGTTCCCCTTGTCATGAGCAACTGTTTTCCGATCTCTACTATTTCAATCAGTTTGGTAGGGTCATTGTCGAGGTCAACCATATTACCTGCTTCTTTGGCTGCCTGTGTTCCGCTGTTCATGGCTACGCCCACATCTGCCTGCGCGAGCGCGGGTGCATCGTTGGTTCCATCTCCCATCATGGCTACCAATCTTCCTTCCGATTGTTCCTTACGGATATAGTTCATTTTATCTTCCGGTTTGGCTTCGGCAATAAAATCATCTACGCCTGCTTTTTCTGCAATGTATCTGGCGGTTAATGGATTATCGCCGGTTACCATCACTGTTTTAATACCCATTTTACGCAGTCGTTCAAAACGTTCCTGTATGCCGGGTTTAATAATATCCTGCAATTCAATGACACCAATTACCTGTTCATTCTCTGCCACTACCAGCGGGGTACCTCCATTTGATGAAATGTGTTTTACCCGTTGTTCTACCGCATCAGGAAAACTGTTTCCCTTTTTTTCACAGAGGTTTCGAATGGCATCGGAAGCGCCTTTCCTGATACGTGTATCTCCAACATCAATACCCGAGCTCCTGGTTTCTGCCGTGAATTTGATGAAGCGTGGTTGTTCCAGCTTATAAGCAGAGGGTTGAATACCCGCCAGTTCAATAATTGATTTTCCTTCGGGTGTATCATCTGCCATAGAGCTCAATACCACAGCTTTAATGAAACGGTCTTCTTCTATACCTTCTGCTGCATAAAAATGAGTGGCTTTTCTGTTTCCGATGGTAATGGTTCCTGTTTTATCGAGCAGTAATACATCGATATCACCGGCTGTTTCCACCGCTTTACCACTCTTGGTAATGACGTTGGCCCTGAGTGCCCTGTCCATGCCTGCAATACCAATGGCAGAAAGCAATCCACCAATCGTGGTTGGAATCAGGCAAACAAATAAGGAGATAAATGCCGCAATGGTGATGGGTGTTTGTGCAAAATCGGCAAAGGGTTTTAATGTTACAGTTACAATAATAAACACAAGGGTAAAACCTGCCAGTAAAATGGTCAGTGCAATTTCATTGGGTGTTTTCTGTCGGGACGCTCCTTCTACCAGTGCAATCATTTTATCAAGAAAACTCTCCCCCTGCTCAGTAGTAACTTTTACCACGATGCGGTCGCTCAATACTTTTGTTCCGCCGGTTACACTGCTTTTATCACCACCTGCTTCCCTTATTACGGGTGCACTTTCGCCGGTGATGGCACTTTCATCAATAGTGGCCAGTCCTTCCACAATTTCGCCATCGGAAGGAATAATATCTCCGGCTTCACATA
>DPWF01000122.1:0-2254 GCA_003526435.1 Chitinophagaceae bacterium
ATGGCAAGGATAGCAGGTATTGATTTACCAAGAAACAAAAGAGGAGAAATCGGACTTACTTACATTTTCGGTATCGGAAGGGCAACCGCACAAAGGATCCTTAAAGATGCAGGAATTGATGTAAACATCAAAGTACAGGATTGGACCGATGATCAGTTAGCAGCAATACGTGGTTTCATTAATGATGAGATCAAAGTTGAAGGTGCATTACGTTCAGAGGTTCAGTTGAACATCAAGCGTTTGATGGATATTGGTTGTTACCGTGGACTTCGTCACCGTAAGGGACTTCCTGTTCGTGGTCAGCGTACCAAAACAAACAGCCGTACCAGAAAAGGTAAGCGTAAAACAGTTGCCGGTAAGAAGAAGGCACCTAAGAAATAAATGATTACATGATGCTGGAATGATTTCATTTCAGCATCATGTTGTTATATAAATCCTCTACAGCTTGGATCTTCCCGATAAAATCAGGAAAGGAGAGTGTAGCGGTTCCCGATCAGCATCGGGATTTTTCATTGTTAAACCAATCCCGATCTGATCGGGAAGACTACCTCAAAAAACAAACATGGCAAAACCACAAAAAGCGCAGAACAGTGCAAAAGCTGCTGCCAAGAAAAGAGTAGTAAAAGTAGATGCGGCTGGTGAAGTACGTATTTCGGCTACTTTCAACAACATCATCATCAGCTTTACCAACAAAACCGGACAGGTGATCAGTTGGAGCAGTGCTGGTAAAATGGGTTTCAAAGGTTCAAAAAAGAACACTCCATATGCGGCTCAGATGGCTGCTGCCGATGCTGCTAAAGTAGCAATGGAAGCTGGTCTCAAACGCGTAGATGTATTTGTAAAAGGTCCGGGAGCCGGTCGTGAAGGAGCTATCCGCTCTATTTCTCAATCAGGTATCGAAGTTATTTCTATTAAAGACGTAACTCCATTACCACACAATGGTTGCAGACCTCCCAAGCAGAGAAGAGTTTAATTTTTGATCTTTTGATCTTTGATTTTTTGATTGGTGAATCCGAATGAAAAAATCAAAGATCATCAAATCAAACTTACATAGGGCTTGGTATCAATTTTAGATTTTTAAGATACCGGGTCGTCATTAAAAAATCGCAAAACAAAACAAATGGCACGTTACACTGGTCCAAAGACCAAAATCTCCAGAATCTTCGGTGAACCTATCCTGGGCAATGGCAAATGGTTAGGTAAGAACAGCAACCCTCCGGGTCAGCATGGTGCTGCCCGTAAACGTAAGAGCCTTGGCGAATACGCTTTACAGTTGAGAGAGAAGCAAAAAGCTAAATATACATATGGTGTATTAGAGCGCCAGTTCCGCAAAACATTTGAAGAAGCAGCCCGCTTAAAAGGTGTTACCGGTGAAAACCTGATCAAATTACTCGAAGCCCGTCTGGATAATACCGTATTTCGTATGGGATTAACAGCCAGCCGTCCTGAAGCCCGTCAGTTGGTAAACCACAAACATATCACTGTAAACGGTGAAGTAATGAATGTACCTTCTTACTCATGTAAGCCAGGTGATATCATTGCATACAAACCAAAAAGTGCAGACAATTCTTCTATCGTTAGCAAGACCCGTGGTAAGAACCCCAAGTTTAGCTGGCTCGACTGGAATGAATCTGAGAAGAAAGGTACTTTTATTACCTATCCAGAGCGTGAGAATGTTCCTGAGAATATCAAGGAACAACTGATCGTCGAATTGTATTCTAAATAGTGAGTAGGCAGTAGTGAGCAGTGAGTTAAACTCACTACTCACTATTCACTACTGACTTATCAATATCCGGAAACCAATAATGGGTTCCGCCACCATCAAGTAAAAAATAAAGTTTTAATATGGCCATATTAAGCTTCCAGAAACCCGACAAAATCGTTTTACAAAAAGCAACTGATTTTGAAGGTCAATTTGAATTCCGTCCATTAGAACCAGGTTATGGTCTTACCATTGGTAATGCACTGAGAAGGGTATTACTGAGTTCATTGGAAGGATATGCAATCGTAGGTATCAAAATCGAGGGTGTAGACCACGAGTTTGCTACCATGAAAGGTGTAACAGAAGATGTTACCGAAATCATCCTGAACCTGAAGCAGGTACGTTTCAAGAAGCATGTAGAGCATGATGTAGCCACTGAAAAGATCAGCCTTTCTATCAAAAACCGTACTGAATTTACAGCGGGTATGTTAGGTGAGGTTTCACAGCATTTTCAGGTAATGAACCCTGAGCTGGTGATCTGTACCATGGATG
>DPWF01000122.1:2264-2454 GCA_003526435.1 Chitinophagaceae bacterium
ACGTGGTCGTGGTTATATTCCTGCTGAAGAAAATAAAGTAAAAGATGCGCCTTTCGGATATATCGCAATCGATTCTATTCACACCCCTATCAAGAACGTAAAATACGGTATTGAGAACTATCGTGTGGAGCAGCGTACCGATTACGAAAAACTGATCCTGGATGTAGCTACCGATGGAACCATCCATCCG
>DPWF01000122.1:2562-3804 GCA_003526435.1 Chitinophagaceae bacterium
AACATCACTTTCGATAACAAAGAAGACAAGAAAGAAGATGTGGTAGATGAGCATGTATTACAACTGCGTAAGGTATTGAAAACACCACTCGAAGACCTCGATCTTTCTGTACGTGCTTTCAACTGTCTGAAAGCCGCCAAGATCAATAGTCTGAGCGAACTGGTACAATACGAGCAGGAAGACCTGATGAAATTCAGAAACTTCGGTCAGAAATCACTCTCAGAAATTGAGCAGGTATTAACTGAACGTGGTCTGAGTTTTGGAATGGATCTGAATAAATTAGGATTGGATAATTTAGACAACTAAGCTGCTAGCTACCAGCATCTAGTTTCTATAAATTTGCTAGAAGCTAGATGCTAAAAGCTAAAAGCTATTCTTAAACGCTCTGCAATTCCTGACACGGTGCAGGGTATAAAAACAACAAGTCATGCGTCACGGAGACAAAATCAACAACCTGGGTCGTAAGAAAGCGCACAGGGAAGCATTGCTGGCCAATCTGGCTAGTCAACTGATCACACACAAACGTATCGTTACCACTTTGGCTAAAGCTAAAGCACTGAGAACATATGTTGAACCACTGATCACCAAAACAAAAAAATCTGATAACAAAGAAACCATCATGCACCAGCATAGAGTGGTATTCAGCTATCTGCAAGACAAAGCTGCTGTGAAAGAACTGTTCACAGTTGTAGGTCCGAAAATAGCGAGCCGCCCAGGTGGTTATACCCGTATCCTGAAACTCGGTATTCGTCCGGGTGACAATGCAGAAAAAGCGATGATTGAACTGGTAGACTTCAACGAAATTTATGGTAAGACTGCTGCCCAGGCTGCTGAACCTGCCAAGAAAACACGTCGTAGCCGTGCAACAACCAAGAAAGCCGAAGCAGCTCCTGCCGCCGATGCCCCTGCAGTTGAAACACCTGCTACCGAAGAAACTTCTTCAACCGATAAAGTAGCTGAATAATTGGAAAAACAGTTTCTATATAAGAAAGCAAGACTTAAACGTCTTGCTTTTTTTATGTGTTTGCCAGAAAAAAATGAGTGTGTGAAACTTTATTCCGGCAGATTAACCAACAATTCTTTTTTTTGCACCGTAAAACCGTAAACAATTATGCCCCAATCAAAACAACCCGCAATACTGGTACTGGCTGATGGTCATGTCTTTTATGGACATGCATTTGGTAAAACAGGTACTACTACGGGAGAAATTTGTTTTAATACCGGTATGACCGGCTACCAGGA
>DPWF01000400.1 GCA_003526435.1 Chitinophagaceae bacterium
TGATATGATTTCATTACAGGCA
Source organism: Chitinophagaceae bacterium (assembly GCA_003526435.1). Lineage (GTDB taxonomy): Bacteria > Bacteroidota > Bacteroidia > Chitinophagales > Chitinophagaceae > Sediminibacterium. The sequence continues at coordinate 23 of DPWF01000400.1, forward strand.
GCGTATAAGATTGTGAACAAAAATCCGCTTGGGTCCGCTGCAGGTTATGGTTCTTCTTTCCCCATCAGCAGAACATTAACCACAGAACTATTAGGGTTTGATGATCTTAATTATAATGTGGTATATGCACAAATGGGTCGGGGCAAAGCTGAAAGAGTAACTGCTATGGCCATGGCCAATATAGCCGATACATTGAGCCGTATGAGCATGGATATGTGTTTGTACCTGAACCAGAATTTTGATTTTGTGAGTTTTCCTCCCGAATTAACTACAGGTTCAAGTATCATGCCCCATAAAAAAAACCCAGATGTATTTGAACTCATCCGCTCACATGCAAATCGTATAAAAGCATTACCCAATGAAATCATGATGATGACCACCAACCTTCCATCAGGTTATCATCGCGACCTTCAATTATTAAAAGAGCATCTATTTCCTGCAATATCAACACTTAGAAATTGTTTACAGATGGCACAGTTAATGTTATCGTCTGTTGAAATAAAAACAGGGATCATGCAGGATGCAAAATACCTTTATGCATTCAGCGTAGAAGAGGTAAATAAACTGGTGCTGCAAGGTGTTCCTTTCAGAGATGCCTATAAACAGGTGGGTATGCAGATAGAAGAAGGGAAGTTTAAGGCAGATGCCGGTCAGGTAAAACATACACATGAAGGCAGCATCGGGAATCTCTGTAATGAGCAGATTAATACCATGATGCAGCAAACCATCGCAGATTTCCGGTTTGAAAAAGCGGAAAAAGCCATCCAAATGTTGTTGGAAGATTAAAGTCGGTGGAAGGTTACCTTCTTTCTTGGTGTAGTCCCTAAAATATGGTTGTTTTGATGCTCTTAAACCAGAAATGATGCGAATTATTTTTTCTTGTACAATCGGTCTACTTATTGCAGGAACCGGTTATGGTCAGACTAAAACAACAAAACCTGTAGCGCCAAAAACAGCAACCACAGGCGCTGTAAAAGCAATGCCTAACCCACTTAAAAACGGTAAAGACTCTGCCAGTTATGCATTAGGTATTCGAATTGCGCAAAACCTGGAAAGCCAGGGATTGGGCAAATTAAATGTGGCCATTCTGCAAAGGGCACTTGCCGATCAGTTGGGTAAAAAGAAAGTAATTATACCGGAAGCCTCTCTGAATGCATGTATTGAAGATTTTGTAGCAGAAGCAAATCAGGAAAAAATAGCCCTGGCCAAAGTGGCGTCAGAACAAACCAAAAAGCAGGCGAAAGTATTTCTAGATGCCAATGCAAAGCGCCCCGGTGTAATAACACTCCCGAGCGGATTGCAATACGAGGTAATAAAAAATAATCCTGATGGTGTAAAACCTGTTGCATCCGATCAGGTAAAATGTCATTACCATGGTACATTGATTGACGGAACCGTTTTCGACAGTTCCGTTGAACGCGGCGAACCCATTGTTTTTTCAGTAGGAGGTGTAATCCGTGGCTGGCAGGAAGCATTACAATTAATGACAGTAGGTAGTAAATGGAAGCTTTACGTACCTGCAGACCTTGCTTATGGTGATGCACAGGCGGGCCCTAAAATTGGCCCCGGCTCTACACTCATTTTTGAAGTAGAGCTGATTTCAATCGAAAAAGAATAATAAACTTCTGATCATTCAGCCCTCTGTAAAATCACAGGGGGCTTTTTTCATTCTATTAACCTTCATTAACCTTTCCCCAAAGTTCATTAACCGCTTTTGGATACGTCCAACACTACTTTTGGTGCATTAAAACCAAAAGTAATGTTGAAATACATCGCTACACTGCTGATCATTGTTCTGCTTCCCGCTTTTTCACAGGCACAAAATACAGGAACCGTAAAAGGACATGTATTTGATACAGCCACCAATCGTGGGCTGGCATACGCAACCGTTTCTGTTGTCAATACAAAAGACTCTACACTTGTAACTTTTACCAGGGCCGACTCAACAGGTAAATTCAATATCAAGTCGCTGGAAAAAGGTAACTATTTAATTTCTGCCTCTTATGTAGGTTATGTTCCGGTATGGAAATCGATCGACGTAAAAGCTGGTCAGGAACTCAACCTTGGTCAGTTAATACTTACCGATGTATTAAAAAGCGGTGACGTAACCGTTACCGCACGCCGTGCACCGGTTACGATTAATGGTGATACAGTAGAATTCAATACTGAAAATTTTAAAACACAGCCCAATGCCGTAGTTGAAGACCTTTTAAAAAGATTACCGGGTGTAACGGTAGATAACGACGGCACCATAAGGGTTAATGGCCAGCGTATCAACCGTGTATTGGTGAATGGAAAAGAATTCTTTACCGGCGATCCTAAAATTGCCACAAAGAACCTGGATGCAGATGCAGTAGATAAGGTACAGGTATTTGATAAAAAAAGCGATCGCGCAGAATTTACGGGGATTGATGATGGTAATTCAGAAAAAGCCATCAACCTGAAACTCAAAAAAGACAGAAATAAATCCACTTTTGGAAGAATAGCAGGAGGTGCAGGTGGCGACGATGGTCGTTATGATGCACAAACCAATATCAACCGCTTTAATGGCGACCAGCAGTTATCGCTCCTGGGTATGGGAAACAATGTCAACAAACAAGGTTTTACCCTGACCGATATAATGAATTTTTCTGGCGACCTGGCAAGAGGCATGCGTAATGGGGGCGGAGGCATCAGTATTAATATCGGTGGCCCGGGCGGAGATAACGGATTGCCTGTTACAGGGCTTGGACAGAACCAGCAGGGGGTTGCTACTACTTATGCAGGTGGAGTAAACTACAACGATCTCTGGAACAAAAAATCGAATGTAAATACCAGCGGCATGTTTAGTGATATTGACCTGCTCACCAACCGTATTACTAACCGGCAGAACCTTTTACCTGGTAATTCATTCGACTATATCAGCAACAGTAATACTGCAAGGAAAGTACAGCAGCAAAGATGGAACGGAAGTATTGATCATAAGTTTGACAGTATGATTTCGCTGAAGGTTACGCCACAGGTTTCAGCCCAACAGAATAACAACAATACTTACAGCAGCTACAGTTCAACCAATAAAAGCGGGCAGAAAATAAACGACGGTTTTAGCGACAGTAAAACACAATCTGATGCACTGAATCTTTCTGCAACAGCATTATACCGTCAGCGTTTAAAGAAAAAAGGAAGAACCATATCAGGGAATTTTACGTTGAATTATAACGACAGTAAACAAACAGGAGATCTCTATACACGTAATACTTTTTATGCAGCAGGAATGCCGCTGAGAGATTCTATTACCAATCAGAAGAATACACGTAATGCAATTACCCGGAACTTCGGTGGAACCGTTACTTATACTGAGCCAATAGGACGCAAATCATTACTGGAGATATCATCTTTCTACAATACCAACAGTGGACAAAGTGATCGTAAAACCTATGATTATAATAGTGGGTCGGGTAAATACGATCAGTATAATACGATCCTGAGTAATGATTTTACCAGCAGCTATAATTACGGTGGTGGTACCCTTAATTTCAGATCGAATATGAATAAAGTGGTATTAACCGTAGGCTCATCATTCCAGGCAGCAACATTGCGGAGTACCAATAATACCAACGGAAACATCATTGAACAACGTTTTTCTGATCTGTTACCCAGTGCGAATATTCAGTACAGGTTTACATCAAGCAAAACATTGTCTATGAACCTCAATACTTCTACTACACAACCATCAACGGCACAGTTACAGCCTATTGCAGATGTAAGTGATCCTTTGAATACGTCAACCGGTAACCCTAACCTGAAACGTAGTTATGTACAATCAGTGAACCTGAGTTTTTTCTCAACCAATGTGTATACACAAAGAAACCTGTTCGCATTTATCTCTGCAACCAAAACCAATAATGCCATTGTTAATTCCGATGTTATACAACCCAATGGATCTCGTATATCAATGCCGGTAAATGCAGATGGACAGTATTTCATTTTTGGTAGTGTAAATGCCGGTTTCCCCATTAAAAAAATAAAATCAAGAGTTGATATTGGTATCAGTACGAACTATATGCGCAATATTGCTTTCCTGAATGGGGCAAGAAATAATATATCAAATCTTGGTGTGGGCCCTTCACTTACTTATGGTTTTGCACAGGATGGTTTAATGGATATCAATGCTACAGCAAGATTGAGTATCAGTAAAGCCACTTATTCGTTACAACCTATGCTCAATACCAATTACCTGCAGCAAACCTATAATATTGAAATGAATAACTACCTGCCACTGGGGTTGGTTATGAACAATAGTTTCAACTACACAGTGAATTCGGGTCGTGCAGATGGCTTTAATACCAAAGTGCCTTACTGGAACGCATCACTGGCCAAGGCATTTATGAAAAATAAAAGAGGCGAATTGAAGCTGAATGTATTCGATCTGCTGAATAAAAATATTGGTATCAACAGATCGGCTAACCAGAACTATATAGAAGATACCCGTTATAATGTGTTACAGCGTTATTTCCTAGTAACCTTTACCTACAGGTTGAATAAAGCAGCAGCCGGAGGCGGGGCACGTATCATCACAAGAAGTTTCTAAGCACAGTATTCTCTTTTCTCATATTTATCAGTAATCCCCTTCTTTCCAGAAGGGGATTTTTTATTGCAATAAATTCCCTGCTGATACGTCTTAAGGCTAGAAACTATTTTTACATGATCCTATTAACCGGTATAATAATATTCTTTGTACTTATTATTTATGCTTTTGTACGTACTGAACCTTTTGGTAGCCTGTCTTACGGAAAAAGAAAGGAGCGGATTGAAAAATCACCTAATTACCGGAATGGCCGCTTTCAAAATCTTCATCATACACCTGACCTGGCAGAAGATGCCAGTTATTATAGTGTATTGATGGAGTTTTTCTTCCGGAAAAAAGAAAGACCCAAACCAACAACGCTGATTCCTGCTCATAAAACTTCTCTTAAAGAACTGAGGCCTGACGAACAGGTATTGATTTGGATGGGACATTCATCATATTTTATTCAGATAGACGGTAAGAAAATATTGGTAGATCCTGTATTGAGTGGTGCCGCATCACCTATATCTTTTACCACCAAAGCATTTCCCGGAACAGATATGTACAAAGTGGAAGACCTGCCTCATATTGACTATCTGTTTATTTCACACGATCACTGGGATCATCTGGATTACACAACAATCCACTCTTTAAAAAATAAGGTAGGAAAGCTAATTACAGGCTTAGGTACTGGTGCGCATCTTGAAAGATGGGGATACAATGAGGAACAAATAATAGAACTCGACTGGTATGAAAAAACAGTATTAGCTGAAGCTGTTGAAATAACAGCATTACCTGCTCGACATTTTTCAGGCAGGGGGTTAAAGCGTAACCAGAGTTTGTGGGTATCTTTTGCTTTGCAAATGCCGTCCATGAAATTATACCTGGGTGGCGATAGTGGTTACGATGACCATTTCGCACAAATTGGAGATACCTACGGCCCCTTTGATCTGGCGATACTGGAGTGCGGACAATACGATAATAACTGGCGATATATTCATATGTTACCCAACCAGATCATGCCTGCGGCACGCGCGTTAAAAGCAAAACAGCTATTGCCTGTACACTGGTCTAAGTTTACACTGGCCAATCATGCATGGGATGAGCCGGTAACCGAACTGTTGAATTCTGTAAAGGAAAACGATCCGGAGGTTCTTACACCGATGATCGGGCAGAAGCTTGATCTGTTTAATCCATCTGGTCTTTCACAGTGGTGGCTACAAGTACAATAAAAGAAGGGACTGTATTATTTTGATACAGCCCCTTTGTTTTAGTCTATAGTTGTTGATGGATTAACCGCCAATACGGAAGTTTGTGCCACCGCCCTGTATTTGCTGCTGCATCATATCCATACGCATCTTATTAAATTCAGCAGCAGTAACCGACTTGCCTTTTTTGGGTTCTTTCAGTATTTTCTGATCCACTTCCTTTTTAATTTCCAATGCTGTATAAACAGTAGCACCATTATCGCTGTCGAGTTGAAGAATTACACCAGGTAACTGGCCGTAATTTTCTGGTCCAACAGGACTGATAATATCCTGCGCATACCAGGCCACTACTTCAATTTCGCGGGGTTGAGGGCGGGTAGTGTCGCGTGTAGGATTGGCACCAGAGCCGCTAATAACCATCATTCTTGTTTGAGTTGCCTGCACTGTAAGCTTCCTTGTGGCTTTTAAACAGGTGTAACCCAGTATCTGTTTGGTTTCATTGGTAAGTTTCCAGGGTTGTTGTGTAATAGAGTCGCTGATCAGGTAATTTTTACCTGCCAGTTCTGAACTAAGGATTGATTTTGACTGCGTGAAGTTTTTATACAATTCACCCGCATCAGCACCACCTCCGAAATTAAAACTCATCACTCTTGCACCGCCCCCACCTGCAAACGGATCAGGAGCTTCATTTTCCGGAATTAATTTGTAGAGTGAGACGCTATCACTAAACAACAGGATGTGTTTACTGATACGGAATTCAGGAACCATGGCCCTCATTTGCTCATTGGTAATGTTGCGGTGTGTATTGATTTTTCGTTCATACACAATGGTACCCTGCTTAACCTGCGCCTTAATGGAACCCAGGCTGATGGCAGCAGCAACCAGGAAAAATGCTTTCTTCATGTAGTAGAGTTTATATTAATAACTTTAAATAGGCCTGCGCCTCATTATTAAACAGTCCAAAGCTAATAGCAGCCTTTGTTAAGCATTCTTGCTTAAAGGTTAATTTAGGTTAATGAAAAACTGCTACAGCAAACAGAAGCCTTTACCTTTGTTCTGAGATTATACAACATGAAAAAATTACAGCTTTCACTGGTATTCATGACGGCCACAGTGCTGCTGTTAGCAGCATTTGAAGGCTACTGGCTGCGTAAGCTGTATAAAGATGAACATGCAGGACTTAAAAAGGAAGTAGATGTAAGTTTTAGGGAAACCATGAACAAACTCCAATTGGCACGTTTCGAAAAAGATACATCTCTCATTTCACAAACCATTGTACTCCCCAGCGCCAAATCATCAAGGGGTACCACCATTACGCAAAGTATAAGGCTGGATAGCGGTACAAAAAATACACCCCGAAACGTTGTGTATCGAACCATTGGCAGCCCGGTAGCATTACAAAATATCCCTGTGGATTCTATTCAATCTGTTTCAGTATTCAAGTCGGGTTTTAGTTTTAAAGGAGCCCCCAATCCGGCGTTGATTGAACTGATCATGAAACAGGCAAAGGGCCAGATGGATTCAGCCAGCAAATTTGTATTTAGAATAGATTCAACTTTTAAAGAAGAATTCGGCCATAGAATTAATGAAAAGGGAACTGGTTTTACCATCAGTATCAACACAAAAGACAGCGGGTTGTCGGCACTCAGAAAAGACAGTCTCAAAAAAGAAATGGTACAGGTAAGAGAGCATCCCATGCTTAGAGCAGCCAAAGCATTACAGGACAGAATGCTGCGAACAGACAGCATAAAAAAAATAACTGTTCAACCGGCAGATAAAGTTGTTTTTACCCAGAATATTCCAACTGCCGGAGGAACTGCCTCACCAATCATTCGTTTTCTGTCGAACAATAAAACCATCAATGATTCTATCCCGGTAAAACAAGTAGACTCGGCATATAGGGCCGAACTGGGAAAGGCCAACAAAAAATTACAGTTTACCATTCTTTTTGAATCATTCAAAGACAGTATCCCGGGTAAATGGCATTTTAAAAGAGACAGCTCTGATGTGGTTATCACCGATAAAGTATTTGTAGGCTATAATACCCCTTATGCTTACCGGGCAAAATTTGGAGGAACAGGCATGTATGTGCTGGGAAAAATGCAGATGCAGATAGGTGGTTCCATACTATTGCTTTTACTGGTAGCAGGATCCTTTATTATCCTGTATCGTAATCTTCTCGCACAGCAACGACTCGCTGAAATAAAGAATGATTTTATCAGCAATATCACCCACGAATTAAAAACACCCATCGCAACAGTTGGTGTAGCTATTGAGGCACTGAGAAATTTCAATGCCATACAAAGCCCCGAAAGAACCAGGGAATACCTTGATATTTCAGCCGCTGAATTGCAGCGACTGAGTTTGCTCGTTGATAAAGTACTGAAACTGTCTATGTTCGAGAAACAACAGATCGAACTCAACAAAGAACCATTTGACCTGAAAGAACTGATCGAAGAAAACCTTCGGGTCATGAAACTACAGTTCGATAAACACAAGGCAACAGTTAACTTTACTGCATCCGATAATAGTTATATGATTGAAGCGGATAAATTACACCTGACAAGCGTAATTTATAATCTCCTGGACAATGCACTCAAATATGGCGGTAACAAGCCCGATATTCAAATTGAAATGTCTATGCCCGACGCAGAGAAAATCATGCTGCGAATTACAGATAATGGAATCGGTATTGCCCCCCAGCATCAGGCAAAAATCTTTGATAAATTCTTCCGCGTGCCAACCGGTAACAAACACAATATAAAAGGCTATGGCCTCGGACTCAGCTATGTGGCAGAAGTGGTAAAAAGCCATAAAGGAAATATCCGCGTAGAGAGTGAACCGGAGAAAGGCAGTACATTTATAGTAGAACTTCCTGTAAGAGACCAATAAAAAGTGTATTTACCATGCCCATCAAAGTTTTATATGTAGAAGACGAAGTGTTTCTTGGTAAGATTGTAAAGGAAACACTTGAAACAAGAGGCTTTGAAGTAATCATGGAATCTGATGGAGCCGATGTAATCCGTTCATTTGAAGATGAGCAACCCGATATCTGTATTCTTGATGTAATGCTACCCAACAGAAGTGGGTTTGAATTAGCTGAAGATATCCGCAAACTCAATGATGATGTACCTGTTATTTTTCTGACAGCTAAAACCCAAACTGAAGATGTGGTTCAGGGTTTTAAAATTGGAGGTAACGATTATATACGTAAGCCCTTTAGCATGGAAGAACTGATTGTTCGAATTGAAAATGCACTAAGGGTACGCAAAGAAGATCTGCCTGCCGATATGGGAGACAGTATTGTAATGGGCAAATACCATTTTCACCTCAACAAACAGGTGCTTAGTAATGGCTCAGGGGAACGAAAATTATCATACCGGGAAGCAGAACTGATAAAATACCTCTACCAGAACCGAAATGCAGTGATAGACCGGCGCGAACTGCTCAACCATATCTGGGGTAACGATTCTTTTTTTAACAGCCGAAACCTCGATGTCTATATCACCAAAATCCGCGGCTACCTGAAAGAGGACCCCAGCCTGGAGATTATTACCATAAAAGGGGTAGGGTATCGGTTTGTAGTATAGGAAATTTGGAACAGAGGAATATCCAATTTCCAAGTAGGACAACCCTTTATTTGGAAGTTGGATATTCCTCTGTTCTTCTGTTCTACATTCTGCTATCTTTGCTCTCCATAATCGCCAAGCCATGAATGAGAAATTTGTTACCCGGATCGGAAAGGAACTCCAGGAGATAGAAGCAGCAGGACTTTTTAAAAAAGAGCGCGTCATTACCAGTGAACAGGGACCTGAAATTGTAGTGAACGGCAAATCGGTGCTGAATTTCTGCGCCAATAATTACCTTGGCCTTTCCTCTCATCCAAAAGTGATTGAAGCTGCACATAAAGCCATTGATACACACGGTTATGGCATGAGCAGTGTTCGTTTTATTTGTGGTACGCAGGATATTCATAAAGAACTGGAAAAAAAGATAGCAGACTTCCTGGGTACAGAAGATACTATTTTATATGCCGCCGCCTTCGATGCCAATGGAGGTGTATTTGAACCCTTGTTTAATGAACAGGATGCCATTATCAGCGATGCATTGAATCATGCGTCTATTATTGATGGTGTTCGTTTGTGTAAGGCGCAGCGTTTTCGTTATGAGCATAATAATATGGATGACCTGGAAGCCAAGCTCAAAGAAAGTGCAGGCTGCCGTAGCAGGATCATTGTTACCGATGGATCATTCAGCATGGATGGTACCATTGCCCAGCTCGATAAAATATGCGACCTCGCCGATCAATACGACGCCATTGTTATGATTGATGAATGCCATTCATCGGGTTTTCTGGGCAAAACCGGACGCGGTACACATGAGTACCGTGGTGTGATGGGTAGAATAGATATTATTACAGGCACACTGGGTAAAGCACTGGGAGGTGCAAGTGGTGGTTTTACATCCGGTAAAAAAGAAATCATCGAAATGTTGCGCCAGCGAAGCCGCCCTTATCTTTTTTCCAATACAGTAGCACCATCAATTGTAGGTGCATCTATTGCAGTGCTGGATATGCTTACCGAAACCACACAGTTGAGGGATCAGTTGGAGTATAATACAAAATATTTCCGTACCAAAATGACCGAAGCCGGATTCGATATCAAACCCGGAGATCATCCCATTGTTCCCATCATGTTATATGATGCAGTAGTGGCCCAAAACTTTGCGGCCAAATTACTGGATGAGGGTGTGTATGTAATAGGGTTCTTCTATCCGGTAGTGGCCAAAGGGCTGGCACGTATCCGTGTACAGTTGAGTGCAGCGCATCAACAGCATCATTTGGATAAAGCCATTGCTGCATTTACAAAAGTGGGTAAAGAGCTGGGTGTTTTAAAAGCATAAGTGGAACAATAATTATCGGTCATTAAAATCAAAAAAATGTCATCAGTAAAAAATATTTTTTCACTTGGTTTTATACTTAGTGTATGCCTGATTGCCTGTTCGCCCAATAATGTAAAAGTGGAAGACAGCTACAAAAAATATTTTGAGGAAAATAAAGTGACAGGCACATTTGGTCTCTTTGATAATGGAACAGGGCAATTCATTATCTATAACCTGTCTCGTTTTAAAGACTCATCTTATTTGCCAGCTTCCACATTTAAAATTGTGAATTCACTGATTGGTATTGAAACGGGTAGGGTATCTAATGAAAAAATGGTCATCAAGTGGAACGGTAAAGTGAATGTATTTCCTGGTGGAGATACGGCCCACGACTGGAACCGCGACCTGACCATGGAACAGGCTTTTGCTGCTTCAGCATTACCCTATTACCAGGAAGTGGCCCGCAGAATTGGTAAAGACACCATGCAGCGATGGATCGATAGCCTTCAATATGGTAATAAACAAATAGGTGCTGCTGTTGATTCGTTCTGGATCAACAATACTTTAAAAGTTACCGCCGATGAACAGATGGGTCTTGTAAAGCGATTGTATTTTGCACAATTACCTTTTCAGAAAAGAACACAGGAGATCGTAAAGAAAATGATGATCAGGGAAAACAATGCCAATTATCAACTGGCATATAAAACCGGTCTCGGATTTAAAGAAAATGGCAACCTGGTAGGTTGGATCATTGGCTGGATTGAAGAGAATAAACACCCGTATTTTTTTGTACTGAATACCGAAGGACCAAAAGATGCGAAAATGATAGAGGCACGTATGAATATCCTGAAAGCCATTTTAAAAGAACAGGGTTTTTTTGAAGGCAAGCGTTAATCATCTGCTGTATGAAAAAAACGCAAGACTATATTTCCTGGGATGAATAT